>CAKZYH010000099.1 GCA_937884725.1 uncultured Paracoccaceae bacterium | reverse complement strand
CTAGGTCATGTTGACAAATGGCGAAGCCATAAGCGGATCGACGTGATGTCTATGAAGCCCAGGAAACTCTCGGCTGTCTTGTCGTAGCGGGTGGCAACGCGTCGTGCGTTCTTCAGCTTGTTGAAGCACCGTTCGACCAGGTTGCGAAGACGATACAAAGACCGGTCGATGCCCACGCGCTTCTTGCGTGACTTTCGCATTGGGATAACGGGCAAGACATCACGTACGTGCATGGTTTTGCGAATGCTATCAGCGTCATAACCCCGGTCGGCCAGTAGGACGCTTGGTTTTGGCAGGTTCTCGGCCATAATCAGGTCAAAGCCAAGATAGTCGGAGCTCTGCCCGGCAGTGATCTCGGTTCTCATCGGCAGACCGGCTGAGTTGACGAGGAGATGGATCTTGGTCGCGAAACCACCGCGAGAACGGCCAAAGCCCTGGCTTGGAGTCCCCCTTTAGCCCCCGCTGCCTGATGGTGAGCGCGGACTACGGTGCTGTCGATCATTTGCAGGGCGTGTGGAACCGACCCGCTTAGGTTCAGGGCGTCCATGATGTCTTCCCACAACCCAGCCAGCGTCCAGCGTCGGAACTGGCGGTAGACGCTCGACCATTTTCCGAACTCTTCCGGCAGGCCACGCCACGGAGCGCCAGTCCGAGCGATCCAGAAAATGCCATCCAGAACACGGCGGTGGTTGGTGGGTTTGCGTCCATTCGGGGCGCGGACAGCAAGAATGAAATGCTCAAAGAACGCCCATTCCTCGTCCGACATCAGGTCTCGTGCCAAGCTGGTCTCCATCGCAGATACCAGCTTGATGATGTGGACGCCGCTGCCAGCACAGAGCCAGAAATTGTGCTGAGAAAGTATCATACGCAGGAAAGGAGCGTTCCAATGAACATCGCCACAATTGGGTTGGATCTGGCGAAGAGTGTCTTTCTGGCACACGGCGTGGATGAGGTAGGCAAGACAGTTCTGGTGAAGAAGCTGCATCGCAAACAGATGCTGCCGTTTTTCTCGAAACTGCCGCCCTGTCTAATCGGTGTGGAAGCTTGCGCTACGGCGCATCACTGGGCACGGACGTTGATCGCCATGGGCCATGACGTTCGGATCATGCCGCCGTCCTACGTCAAGGGATACGTGAAACGGGGAAAGAGTGACGCCCTGGATGCCGAGGCGATCTGCGAAGCCGTGCAACGTCCGACAATGCGGTTCGTGCCGGTGAAGACGGTGGAACAGCAAAGCATCCTGATGGCGCACCGGACCCGATCGCTGCTCGTCCGCCAACGGACCATGTCCGCGAATGCACTTCGAGCGCACTTGGCCGAGTATGGCCAGGTCGCAAACCCGGGAATCGCCAATCTGGTGAAGCTGGCTGACAAAGCGTTCGCCGATGAAGCCTTGCCTACATACGCCCACCGAGCGCTCGAGATCCTGATCCGCCGGATCGCGGAACTGTCCGAAGAGATTGGCGCGTTGGATCAAGAATTGAAGAATTGGCATGCCGGGAACGAGGCAAGCCGCAGGCTCGCGGCCATTCCTGGCGTCGGAGTGATCACCGCAACCGCCATTGCGGCTACCGTCACGGACCCCGGCCAGTTCCGCTCTGGCAGGCAATTCGCGGCCTGGATCGGTCTTACACCGCAGCAGCAATCGACCGGTGGAAAGTCCCGGCTTGGTGGCATTTCGAAACAGGGCGACCGATACTTGCGACGGTTGCTGGTCGTCGGCGCAACCGCTGTCATGCGACACGCCAAGCGAAACCCCACGCCGATGACGGATTGGGTGAACGGCTTGCTGGAGAAGAAACCATTCAGGCTGGTCTCCGTCGCGCTCGCGAACAAGCTCGCGCGCATCGCATGGGTGGTGCTCGCCCGGGGCGAGACATACAGACCCTACGGGCTGAACGCCTGATCGCGCGCAGCCCAAACCAAATTGGCAATGGCAGTCGATGATGCGTAACGATCGAGCCAACGGCGAGGCAAACCCGTCTGATTCAACGCACACTTGAAGTGCGCCAGGTCGATCAGGGACCTCACCGGCGGATTTCCATCAGGGCCAGCGGCAGAAAGGCGTCGCACAAACAGGCCGGACATATGAAAGCAACCGATCTCCGCAACACGAAAAAAACAGCCCTTGCCATAGGCGGCGTCCACATATGAATCACGACCAACGCTTGCTGTGAATCCCTTTTGTCAACACGGCCTAG
>CAKZYH010000098.1 GCA_937884725.1 uncultured Paracoccaceae bacterium | reverse complement strand
CAGTAATGGTCGTCGGCGTCGGCGAGGGCGTCGCGGCGCATGCTCGCGACCGCGAGCGATTGGGTCTGCAGCGCGACCCGGATCATGCCCCGATTATCGATGTCGGCGAGCCGTCCCGGCACACGCCTGACGTAGTGCCAGCAGCGCCCTCGTCGCAGGAGATAGCGGTCCTCGGATCGCACCAGCGTGCACCCGTTTGTTACACAAAATGTAGCACAATTTGTTGCACAAACGGGAAAACCCGGGAATTAGGAGCAGTGGGAATTCGCGTGAAGGCCTTCAAAAGCCGCGCAAATTCAACGACTTAGCGCACCGATTGGGTCGGAAGGCTTGGAGCGGGCGATGGGATTCGAACCCACGACCCCAACCTTGGCAAGGTTGTGCTCTACCCCTGAGCTACACCCGCACCGCTCGCGTTGAGCCGCGCTTATGGCCAAAACCGAACCGCCGCGCAAGCCCCCAACACACGGGTTAAACGCCAATCCGCCGGTCCGACAAATCCACAGCGTAGCGCTCCGGCAACACCGCAAACGCGGCAAGCCCCGTCAAAGCGGGCCGGTCCTCGGTGATCAGAAATGTCGGGATCTTCTCTAAAATGGCATGATGGGGTGCTCGCCCCTCAAATGCCGCGCGGAAACGCGGGGAGGAAAACCGCTCAGCCACCCGCGGCGCAATCCCGCCCCCCAAGTAAACACCGCCCCGCGCCAGAAGCAGAAGCGCAAAGTCACCCGCCAGACGGCCAAGATACTCCACAAAAAGATCCATGGTCTCGTCCGCCAGCGGATCGCCAGCGGCGGCTGCCGTCGTCACGTCCGCACCGTCAGCGCAGCCGCCCCCATCAGCCCCGCGCACCGCACACACGGCCTTGTAAAGCCGCACCAACCCATTGCCGCTCAAAAGCGTCTCCCCCGACACGCGCCCATGAAGCCGTTCCAAGTGCGGCCAAATCTCGAAATCGCGCGCCGTCTCCGGCCCAAACCCCACATGGCCGCCCTCGCCCGCAATCGGCACCGCCCGCCGACCAGCCCACACAATGCTGCCAACGCCAAGCCCGGTCCCCGCGCCCAGCACCACGCGCGGCTCCCGATCCCGCGCCTCCCCCTCACCGATCGCAATGACCTGGTCAGCGTGAAGCGCTGGAAGGGCCATGGCGAGCGCTTCAAAATCGTTGAACGTGATCACCGAGGCGAGGTTCATCTCCTCCTTCAGTGCCGCCGGCTCCAGCGTCCAGTTCGCGTTGGTGAGCTTGGTCCGCAGCGCCTCCACCGGCGCCGCAATGGCGAGAAGCAGTGTCTCAGGCATCACCGCCGTCGCGTTGAGCACAGTCTCAGCCGCCGCCGTCGCAAAATCAGGAAAATCTGTGATCTGGACCGTCGGAAAATGCCGAACCGGACTGTGCGCCTCAACCAGCAAGCCGAACCGCACATTCGTGCCGCCAATATCGGCCATCAGGACCGGGAACGGGACCGGCCGCAAATCATCGCCGCGGCGGCTGAGGTTCGTCATCATAGTCGGTCCTTATCAGTCGGTCGTGCGACGCAAACCATGGCCCGGATGATCATCGATGGCCAGCGCTCCGGACCGCACCTTCACAGCCGCGCTCGATGCGCAGGAGACGTGTGCCCACGAAGCGCTGCGCGCTGGCCATACCGGTCGCGCGGCCAACAGCAGCAACGCTGTCCTGGGTGCGCCCTCTCCCACGGGGGTGATCCAAGGCTGCGCGGTGGAAACGTCTCGGGGAGTACCCGTGATAACGCTGCGCCCTTAACCACCGCGCGGCGTTAAGCCGTCAGGTCCTTCTGGGATAGCGTGAACCGCTCTAGGTTGACATTGTTGGTGAAACGGTGACGCGTACGCGGCTTCTCCCGGGTCCACCCCGCGCGGCGATCGAGCGAGTTGTGATGAACGAAACCCTCAACCGCAAAACCCATATTCGACTCAACTCGCACCCGCGGCAGGGCCAACCCCTGCGCTACCCGCTGACCTGGGGCGCCACTGACCCCCATGAGCGCGGCCCGGTCATCGCCACCGTCAGCGATGTCGCCGACCGCAACGCTATCGGCACCCACGGCGGCTCTTATTCGCTCTATCGCGCGCTTGCGGTCTCCTCCGGTTCGCTCAACCCCATCAAGCGGCCCGACCTCACCAACACCGCCCCGACGCACAGTTTCGGCCCCTACCCCTCCTGGTCCGACCCGGGTGCCATCGTCTCGCTCGACCCATGGGGCCACATGGCCGCGGACGTCTTCGCCAAGGAGCGCGCAGAAGGCGTCGACATTCGCCCCTCCATCGCCGTCACGCGCGCCCACCTGGTGCTGCACGAACTCCACGACGCACTCGCCAAAGGCCGGATTAAAGCCGACGGCGAAGTCGTCCAGAAAAACGGCGACGTCGCCGTCACAAAGATCGCGATCGAACCCGTTTGGCACCTGCCGGGCATGGCGCAGCGCTTCGGTATCGCCGAAACGCGCCTGCGCCGCGTCCTGTTTGAACAAACCGGCGGCATGTATCCCGACATCGTGACCCGACCGGACCTTCAGGTCTTCCTCCCCCCCATCGGCTCCATCACGGTCTATATCTTCGGCGACCCCGACGCCCTCGCCGACCCTAAGCGCCGCGTCACCAGCCGCATTCACGACGAGTGCAATGGCTCGGACGTGTTCGGCTCGGACATTTGCACCTGCCGTCCCTACCTCATCCACGGCATCGAAGAGTGCATCAAGGAAGCCCAACGGGGCGGCGCAGGCATCGTCGTCTACAACCGCAAAGAGGGCCGTGCGCTCGGCGAAGTCACCAAGTTCCTCGTCTACAACGCCCGCAAGCGCCAAGAGGGCGGCGACAAAGCGTCGGAGTATTTTGAGCGCACCGAATGCGTCGCCGGTGTCCAAGACGCCCGCTTTCAGGAGCTGATGCCCGACACCTATGTCTGGCTCGGCATCAAACGGATCGACCGGTTCGTCTCCATGAGCAACATGAAGTACGACGCGCTCATCCGCGCCGGCATCGACATCGGCGAGCGCGTCACCATCCCGGACGAACTCGTCCCAGCCGACGCGATGGTGGAGATGGAGGCCAAAAAGGCCGCCGGCTACTTTGCCGGCGATGGCCCGGTGCGCGATCCAAAATCGGTCAAAGGCCGCGACCTTGACCGCTGACGCTGCCGCCACCGACGACCTGCGCCGCGCCCAACATCTCATGACCGCCACCGCGGTCCGTGAGCAGTGCGCCCGCGTGTTCGCCCGGATCGAATCCGGCGAAAGCCCCCACTTTGCGTTTCATCCGCAAGCCCTCGCCCCCATCGCCGACCGCGTCGCCACGCTCACGCGCGAGCGCTTTCCCGATCTCGAGGTCCCCCTCCACGCCCGCTGGCGGCACTTTGAAACCGGCGGGATCGACCGCTTCGGCGCCCTTGCCGCCGCCCGCAACTGGACGTCCGAGGCCGAAGCCGCCCGGGCCATGGGCGACCTCGCCATTGTCTCCGTGCTTCTCGATGCCGGCGCCGGCCCCACCTGGCGTTTCACCGAGCACGCCACAGGCACCGTCGCCGGCCGCTCCGAAGGCCTCGCCCTCGCAGCGTTCTCGATGTTTGCGAGCGGCGCCTTCTCCGCCGTCCCCGCCGATCCCCTGCGCGCCGACGCCGACGGCCTCCAAAGCCTCACCGCAAAGGAGTTCGAGGCCGGGTTCCAAATCGGCGCCGACAATCCCATCGCCGGCGCCGACGGCCGCCGGGCGCTCCTCGGCGGCCTGGCCGACGCCATCCGCACCGCGCCGGACCTCTTCGCCCTCGAAGACGGCCCCCGCCCCGGCGGACTCATCGACAGCCTTGCCGCCGACGCCACCGACAACGCCCTTCCCGCGAGCGCAATACTAGCCGCCGTACTGGAGGGCCTTTCGCCCATCTGGCCGTCCCGCCTGACCCTTGCCGGCCAGCCCATGGGCGACGTCTGGCTTCACCCCGACCTGCCTGACACAGGCCCCGGCGGCCGCTACGTCCCCTTCCACAAACTCTCCACCTGGCTGTCGCTCTCGCTCATCGAACCGCTCGCCGTCCGCGGCATCACCGTCACCGACCTCGACGCCCTCCCCGGCCTCGCTGAATACCGAAACGGCGGCCTCTTCGTGGACGGCGGCGCCCTCACACCGCGCGAACCCACCGCCGGTCCTCACACCGTCGACAGCCCGCTCATCGTGGAATGGCGCGCCGCCACAGTCGCCCTCCTTAGCCGCCTCGCGCCTATGGTGCGTGAGCGCCTCGGCGCGGACCTGCCCCTCGCCGCTATCTTGGAGGGCGGCACCTGGCTCGCCGGCCGCCAACTTGCAGCGGAAACCCGAGCGGACGGCGGACCGCCGATTGCCATCATCAGCGACGGAACAGTGTTTTGAGCGCCAACTTCAAAAATCCCCACCCGCTGGAAAGCGATCAGGTCGTCGTCGTCCGCCACCCCTTGGTGCAGCACAAACTCGGCCTGATGCGCGATAAAACCACCGGCACAGCCGTCTTCCGCCAGTTGGTCAACGAAGTCGCCATGTTCCTCGGCTATGAGGCAACGCGTGAGGTCAACCTCGACGTGACCCGTGTCGAGACACCCCTTGAGGCTGTCGATGTGCCCCGTCTCGTGGGCAAAAAGCTGGTGTTCGCCTCGATCCTGCGCGCCGGCGAGGGCCTGCTTCAGGGCATGATCGACCTCGTGCCCGTCGCTCGCGTCGCCCACGTCGGCCTCTACCGCGACCCCGAAACCCTCAACGCGGTGGAGTATTACTTCAAAGCGCCCGACGATCTTGGCGCACGCAAGGTGATCGTCCTCGACCCCATGCTTGCCACCGGCAACAGCGCCATCGCAGCGCTAGACCGGCTGAAGGAAGCGGGCGCAGTCGATATCGTGTTCGTCTGCCTCCTCGCCGCGCCCGAGGGCATCACAGCGCTGCGCGATCATCACCCGGACGTCAAAATCATCACCGCCAGCATCGACGAAGGCCTCAACGACCACGGCTATATCGTGCCCGGCCTTGGCGATGCTGGCGACAGGATGTTCGGCACCAAGTAAGCCGGACCCGGCGCTACCCGCGCATCACAGCCAGGAACGCGTCCGCCTCTTTGGACAGGTTGTTGTTGGCCGCTGCCAGCTCGGTCGCGTTGCTGCTGAGGACCTGGGTCGCTTTGGCGTCTTCGCTCGCCGATGCGTTCAGCTCGGCAATCAGCGCCGCCGCCCGCTCAGAGCGTTCCGCAGCACCATGAGCGTTCTGGGCGATCTCCTGCGTGGCCGCCTGCTGCTCCTCAGTAGCGCCCGCCGCGCTGCGGAACACATCGTTCAGCCCGCCCACCGTGTTCGCCACGTTCACGATACCGCGCGAGACCCGCTCGATCCGCCCTTGCACGGCCTTGATTTGCGCATCGATCTCCGCTGTAGACTTGGTGGTTTGTTCGGCAAGCTTCTTCACCTCAGCGGCCACCACGGCAAAGCCTTTGCCCGCTTCTCCAGCCCCCGCCGCCTCGATGGTGGCATTCAGGGCAAGCAGCTTCGTCTTGCTGGTGACGCCATTAATGGTCTCCACAACGCGCCCGATCTCTTCGCTCACCGACACGAGATCACGCGCTTCTGCGGCAACGGTCTCGGTGGTGCGCGCCGCATCGTCGGCTTCGCTCGCCGCACTCGCCATGCGCTGCGAGATCTCGGTGATGGAACCGGAAAGCTCTTCGGCGGCGCTCGCCACGGTCTGAATGTTAAGGCTCGCGTTGCGCACGGCGTCAGCGCCCTCACTCAGTCGCTCTTGCGCCGAATCGGAGTTACGGGCAACGCCGTCAATCATGTCGCGCATGTTGGCGAAGCTGCCGGAAATCTGCTCGACCGCACCTTTCACGTTGACCTGGAACGTATCGATGCCCCTCGCCTTGTTGGTCACGTCCTGCCACGAGGCCATGAGTGCCATCGTGTCACCGGCCTTGTTCCGAACCGGCGCGAACGTGATGTCGTAGAGCACATCGCCCGGAAGCTTCGACTGCACACGCAAAGGCAGCTGCTTCGGATCGTTCAGGCTCTGCGCCGTAGCCATTTCCAGGTGGAACACCTCAACCACTGTCGCGCTCTCTGACGTTGAGAGTGCCTCGCTGGCGCTTTCGTTGCGGTACGTCAGTGCGAAATCCTTCGACGGGTCCACCAGCACCACCGGCGTCGGCAATTGGTCGATGATCTGGGAGCGCTGGAACGCCTCCGCGGCCGTCGCCCGCAAATTGGCCAACGCCTGCCACATGGAACTGATCTCAGCCACTCCAGGGGTTTCCCGCGTCTGGAAGTCCACGTCACCAAGGGCAAGACGGGTAAGCCGATCCGAGACGGCAACCAGTGGCACCACGGTGTATTTGACCAAAATCAGGAGGAAGAACGCCGCGACGACGATCGATGCTGCCACGATAGCCAGAGTGAGCTTCAGGTTTTTCTTAGCCAGCATCTCCGCTTCAGAAAGCAGGTTTGACTGTTCGCGACGCGAGTTATCGAAAGCTGCTTCCAACTCAGCAAACTGCGGCGGCTCCAGCCCGCCAATCTCGTTCATCACCAGCCCCTGAGCGGTAAGCGCCTCATGGGCGACATCGAACGCGCTGCGATACTCGGTGAGCGCGTCTTGGATCTCGGTCGCCTGCTGCCGGCGCTGAGGGTTCTGTAAAGCCTGCTGCAGACGTGCGACACCACTTTGCGTGTCGGTGAGGCGTTCAACGGTCTCTTGATAATACTCGGATTGGCCGATCAAGAAATACTTCTGCCCGCTGACCCGCGCCAGGTTCAATGCAATTCCCAGTTCACCCGCAAGCACCGCCGCTTCAGGATCACCGTCCTCGTAGGCTGAGGACATAATCAGGGCCACATTATCGGCCATTACAGGACCGAGCTCGTCCATCCGTACGCGCTGTACATCAACGTCGGCCTTGTATTCCTCAATGGTCCGGAAACGATCCGCAAACTCCTGCGACGCCTGCCGGATCCGGCTGACCACCGCCTTGGTCTCAGGCCCTACGTCGTCGTCGGCCAGCATGCCGTCGGCAACATCGAGCGTCTCTTGGATGTTGCTGTACACCGCGTCACTGGCCTCGGCGAACGGCTGAAAGCGCCACATCATCAGCGCAATGCGCGCTTCCAAAATGTCTTCCAGTTGTTCACCCAACAAGAATCCCTCGCCGGATGCCGCGTTAATCTGTCCGGTGATGTCCTGTGAGCGGTTCAGCCCAAGAATGGACACCGCCGCCGTCACAACCGTCATTGTCACCATGACGAACATGATCGCGGTCATCTTTTTCGAGAATGAAACGTTGTTGAAGAAATTTCGCTTGTTCGCGGCCATGGATGTGCATCTCATTTAGAGTGACGTCCGAACAACTTAGCGAAGTTGCCTGACCTCAAGCTGCCGGCGAACACCCGGTGGCTGTGCCGAGAGGTTTCAAGCGGCGACGAAGCGGTCTAGGACTTGTGGCTCTGCCAGTCCCTGGAGCCCCCGCACCCATGTTCCCCAAACCGCAGCCGAAGCTGACCCCGAACACCTACGCCTATGAGAGCGAGCCGCTCGTCAAACCCACCGGGTTTCGCGAGT
>CAKZYH010000097.1 GCA_937884725.1 uncultured Paracoccaceae bacterium | reverse complement strand
TGACGATGGATGGATATGGCACCGGTTTCCGCATCGCTTGTCGAACGGCTGCTGGCCGGCGAACGCGCTGCGTTGGCCCGTGCCATCACGCTGGTGGAGTCGCGCAAACCCGCCCATCGCGCTGAGGCTGCAGCGCTCGTCCAGGATGTTTTGCCCCACACGGGTGGGGCCATCCGGCTTGGCATTACGGGCGTTCCGGGGGTGGGCAAGTCGACCCTGATCGATGCGTTGGGGACCATGCTGATTGGGCAAGGTCACAAAGTTGCGGTGTTAGCGATCGACCCATCGTCCAGCCGCACCGGTGGCGCGATACTGGGCGACAAAACGCGGATGGGGCAGCTTGCCAATGAGCGGCGAGCGTTTATCCGGCCCTCGCCGTCGGCGGGCTCCCTGGGCGGAGTTGCTGCCCGCACACGGGAGGCAATGCTGCTGGTAGAGGCGGCAGGTTTTGACGTGGTGATCGTCGAGACTGTGGGGGTCGGTCAGTCCGAGATTGCCGTTGCCGATATGGTCGACACGTTCTTGGCCCTGATGCTGCCCAATGCAGGGGATGAGCTGCAGGGGATTAAGAAGGGCCTTTTGGAGCGCGCCGACATCATTGCGGTGAACAAGGCAGATGGCCCGGCGGAGGATGCTGCGAAGAAGGCGGCGGCGGATTTGCTTTCGGCGATCAAGATCTTGGCGAGCGAGTCGCCGCCAAGCGTGCTCACCGTATCGGCGCAGACGGGGTTGCGCCTCGCGGCGCTGTGGGAGGCGATCACCGATCACCGTTCGGGGTTAGAGGCGTCCGGCGCGCTCGCTGAGCGGCGCAAAGCGCAAGGCGTGACGTGGATGAACGACATGATCACCGACGGGTTGCGCGCCCATCTCGCTGAAATCGCCGGGGCGGCGCACAAGGCGGCGGAGATCGAGGTGCGGGCCGGAAAACTCGCCCCGAGCGCCGCGGCGAACGCGATTTTGGCGCGCTTGCGGACCCCGTGAGCTGGCTTCTTGTCACCGGGTTCGGCCCTTTCCCCGGCGTGCCGCGCAACCCAACCGCGGATTTGATCGAGGCATTGGCGCGGGATCGCTGGCCCGGCGTACGCTTCTTCGTGCTGCCGACGCATTTCGCGCTGGAGGATGAGCTTCGGGCAGCGGCCGGGGCGTCCGACAGGGTGCTGATGTTTGGGGTGTCGGGACGCGCGCGGCAGCTGCGCTATGAGCGAGTGTCGCGGCCTGGCGGTTCGGTGGTGCCTGATCAGGCGGGGGCGCGATCTGGCGGACCGTGGCGCAGCCGGCGCACGGCGTTCGACGTGACGGCTTTGGCAGCCGCGGCGCGGGGTGCGGGTTTTCCGGTGGTGCCGAGCGATGATGCTGGGCGCTACGTGTGCAACGCGAGCTACGGCATCGCGCTGTCTGCCAACCCGCAGTCGCTGTTTGTGCACGTTCCGCCGACGACCCGGTATGGGGCGCTATCGGGGGACGGGCTGGTCCGACATGCGACGTGGCTGATCGGGGCGCTTGGCGGCGCGCAGCCTCAGCCGGGTGTGCGGCGGGGTTGGTAGGGTTGGTTCTCGCGCCAGTCTTCCATCATGGCCCGGAAATCGGCGGGCAGGTCCGGCGGCAGATCGATGAGCAGGGTCACCAACAGGTCGCCTTTGCCCCCCTCCTTGCGCGGTAAGCCGAGACCGCGCAGGCGCAAGACCTTACCGCTGGAGGCGCCTTGCGGGACGTTGATGAAGACCGAGCCTGACAACGTCGGTGCGCGGACTTTGGCGCCGAGCGCAGCGTCGTAAAGCGTGATTGGCAGATCGAGGAGGATGTTCTGCCCGGAGCGGGTGAAGGTGGCGTGAGAGGCAACTCGCAGCGTCAGGATAGCATCCCCAGCTTCGCCGCCGGTGGTGCTGACATTGCCGAGCCCGCGCAACCTGATTTGCTGATCCTGCTCCACCGATGCTGGCAGCGCCACGTCCACAGTGCGCCCGGTCGGCAGCGAAACACGGATTTTTTCGCCGCCCGCTATGTCTTCGAGCGTAACGGTGACCACCACTTCCAGGTCGGGGCCGCGCTCCGGTGGAGCCTGGCCGAACCCTGCGCGGGATTTGCCGCGGTTGCGCCCGCCGCCCATGAACTCACGCAGGATGTCGTCGACCCCGCTGTCGCCGTCGCTGCTGGAGAAGCGCCAGGAGCGGGCGTTGCCTCGTCCGCCGCCAAAGCCGCCGAACCCGGCAAAACCGCCGTCGCCGCCGAATGGGTTCCCACCCTGGAAGCCTGACTGCTGGCCCGCGCCATCGAGCTCGCCGCGGGCGAATGCCCGGCGCTTGTCCTTGTCGCCCACCACTTCGTAGGCGGTGTTAACCTCCGCGAAGCGCTCGGCCGCGTCGGAGCTTTTGTTCGCGTCCGGATGATAGCGTTTCGCCAGCCGCCTATACGCCGACTTGATCTCAGCTTCGCTGGCGCTTTTGGACACCCCAAGCACGGTATATGGGTCGCGTGCCATCGCTCTTTCTGCTCTCCGGATCGCTTACGCGCTATTGGATTGTAGGCATTCACCGGCGTCCATAGATGACGCCAAAACAAACATGTAGTCTTTCACACCATGAACGCGACCCCAGACGCTACCCTCACCCTCGATGACGCGAGCCTCGCTGCAGGCAACGCGCCCGATCCGTTCGACCTTTTTGAGGAGTGGTTCGCTGCAGCCACTGCGGCGGAGATCAATGATCCCAACGCCATGGTGCTTGCGACCACCGACGCGGACGGGCTTCCGAACGCGCGCACTGTGCTGTTGAAGGGCCGGGATCGGCGCGGCTTTGTGTTTTACACAAACCTTGAGAGCGCCAAGGGGCGCGAATTGGCCGCACACAGCAAAGCGGCGTTGCTGTTCCACTGGAAGAGCATTCGCCGGCAGGTTCGCATTCGCGGCCCCGTAACGCCGGTGAGCAACGAGGAGGCTGACGCTTACTTCGCCAGCCGTCCGCGAGGCAGCCAGATCGGCGCTTGGTCGTCCGATCAGTCGCAGCCGGCCGCGGACCGTGCGGCGTTGGAGGCGCGGGTGGCAGAGCGCGAGGCCGAGTTTCCGGGCGACGTGCCTCGGCCGCCGCACTGGTCCGGCCTTCGGGTGGTGCCGACTGTGATCGAGTTCTGGCAGGACGGTCAGTATCGGCTTCACGACCGGTTTGCCTACACGCGCCCAGGTGTAGACGGCGCATGGGCGGTGCAGCGGCTCTTTCCTTAAGGCCCGGTTCGCTTCCAGCGGCTCCGGTTGCGGTGACTCGGCAATCGTCCCATCCTTGCCAGCAACAAGAACACCGCCGGGAGGATGCCCATGCAGGGCGCACCGCAGGATTGGCC
>CAKZYH010000096.1 GCA_937884725.1 uncultured Paracoccaceae bacterium | reverse complement strand
GTGTCGATGGGCGGCCGCTTGGTGGCGTAACCGTGGTCTTTCGGCGTGAGCTTATCGGCCGTCTCCCGGTCACGCACGGTCTCACGGATCTTGTCGCGGATGAAATCCGACACCTTGCTGTTGGCTTCTCGGTTGCTCAGCACGTCCCGAAACGCCGCGCGGAACCGCAGGCCGCCGGTCGCCCACGCCTCTTCCAACAGCGCGGTGCGCTCCTTGTCGTCAAAGTCGAGCACGCTCGCGTCGCGAATGTTGAACGGGTGACCATTGGTCATCCGCTTCGCCCACGCCCGGATTTCGCGATAGTTTTCCTTAACGTCCCGCTTAAACTCCTCGGTCAGCGGCGCATTGCGGGCCGGCACCGAATAGTTGGCCGTTCGCTGAAACACGGTGAGGTGCGCCGCAACCTTCGCCACCTCCGGCGCCACCTGAATGCCGGTGGAGCCGGTGCCGATCTGACCGACCCGCTTGCCCGACAGGTCAACGCCCTCATGGGGCCATTCCCCAGTGTGGTACCAATCGCCTTCAAACCGCTCGAGGCCAGGAATGTTCGGAACATTTGCGTTCGACAAACAGCCCACCGCGGAGATGAAAAACCGAGCGCGAAACACCTCGCCGCCCTCGGTCGTGATCACCCACTGGTTCGCGTCTTCATCGAACGCTGCGCCGGACACCGCGGTGTTCAGCTGGATGTCGCCCCGCAGGTCGAACTTGTCGGCCACAAAGTTGAGGTAGCGGCGGATCTCGTGATGGTCCGGGTATCGCTCTGTCCACTCCCATTCTTGCTCAAGCTCAGGCGAGAACGAGTAGGAGTAGTAGTAACTCTCCGAATCGCAGCGCGCCCCCGGGTAGCGGTTCCAATACCACGTGCCCCCGATGCCGCCCGCCTTGTCCAGCACGCGCACGCGAAGCCCCATCTCATTGCGCAGCTTATGCAGCGCATAAAGCCCCGAAAAGCCGGCACCCACGACGACCACATCGAACTCTTGCGATGCTGCCGTCCGCTCTGAGATTGCCCCGCTTTGCGTATCCATATGCGCTCCTCTGGCGTTTCGCGTCCCGCCGCCCCGCACTGGCCGTCAGTGCAGCGCCTCCAATATGCTCACCTAAAATAGGACTGATGCGAAGCGGGAGGAGAGCGCTGTGCCGGGATTGCTGGAGGGCAAAATCGTCGCCGTCACCGGGGGCGCGAGCGGGATCGGCGAAGCGGCCTGCCGCCTTGCCGCCGCCGAGGGCGCCTCGGTCGCCGTCCTCGACATTGACGAGGCGCGCGCAGATGAAGTCGCCGCCGACATCAACGCGGGCTCCGGAACGGCGAAGGCGTGGCCGCTCGACGTGCGCGATGCCGACAACATCGAAAGCACAATCGCCGCGGTGGAAGCGGACCTCGGACCCCTCGACGGCATGGTCGCCAGCGCCGGGATTCTCCAGGTTCCGCGCGGCCCGGAACACACCGACCTTGAGGTCTACGACGCTGTCACAGCCGTCAACCAGCGGGGCGTTTATCTCAGCTGCGCCTCAGCCGGAAAGCGCATGGCGGTCCGCGGATCGGGCTCCATCGTGACCATCGCGTCCATCGCCGGTATGCGCGCGATGCCCCTTCACGCCTACTCGCCCACTAAGGCGGCCGTCATCTCGATAACCCAAAATCTGGCGGTGGAGTGGGGCCGCTCCGGCGTGCGAGTCAACGCCGTTGCCCCTGGCTTCACGCTCACCCCCGCGCTGCAGGACGCCATCGATAAGGGCGAAAGAGACCCATCCACGATCAGCAACAACACCGCATTGGGCCGCCTCGTCACCGCGGCCGAAATCGCCGACGCGGTCTGCTTCCTGCTGTCGGACAACGCGACGGCGATCACCGGGATCACGCTGCCCGTCGACGCCGGCTGGCTGGTCGCGCCCTCGTGGCACACCTACGGCGGCCCGCCAGGCCCGCGCGGCAACCACGGCGCCGCGTAACCCAAAATGCTTCACACCATCACCCTGTCACCGGACCCCTTTGAGCTCACCAAAGCGCCGTCCGACCTCTTGGACCTCAACGCGCGGCTGACTGCCGAGCATGAACGCCGCGCCGACCCTTGGTCGTTCACTGTGCCGGAGATTCGTGAGGCGCGGCGAACTGGAAAGTCAGTTTTTCCGCTCCGCCCCGCTGATCCTGACGCCAGCGAAAACCTTGTCTTTGCCACCGACGGCACCGCCATCCCGGTGCGCATCATCCGCCCACACTCCCGCGCGCCGGTGGGCACTTTTGTGCACATCCACGGCGGCGGCTTCATCATGGGCGAGGCCGTTGAGAATGACGGCCGTCTGCGCCAGCTCGCGGAGGCAACGGGGCTCGTCACGGTGTCGGTCGACTATCGCCTCGCGCCCGAGCACCCGTTCCCAGCAGCGTTCGACGACTGTCTCGCAGTGGCGCGGGCGGTGATCGATGGTTCGCTGGGCGTCCCAACGGGCTTTCTGGCCATCGGTGGCGAGTCGGCCGGCGCCCACCTCGCGGTCGTGACGCTCATGCGCCTGCGCGATGAGGACGGCGCCCGCCCATTCCACGCCGCCAACCTCGTGGCCGGCTTTTATGACCTCACCCTCACGCTAAGCGCCGCGCGCGCAAACCTGCCGCGCATGCTCATCAACTGGACCGACCTTGCCGAGTTCGCCCGCCTCACGCTGCCCGAGGGCGCCTCAGCGATGGCGCCCCACCACTCGCCCGCCTTCGCGGATGTGTCCGGCCTGCCGCCGGCCCGTTTCGCGTGCGGTACCAACGATCTTTTGTGCGACGAGACCCTCCTTCTCGCCCAGCGCTGGGCCGCGGCAGGCAATGAAGCGACCCTCGCGATTACCCCTGGCGGCTGCCATGTGTTTGAATTTTTCAACACCGAGAGCGGCCACGCCTCCAACGCCGCCGCTGATGCTTGGCTGAGTGATCGCATCGCAGCGCAGACTTAAATCGGGCAGTTCTGAGGGCTTGCGCTAGCTCGGCCGAAGCCAACCTTGCCGCTCACCGCCGCACTGCTCCATGGAGAGAGTGCGCCAGCGGTGGGTGCGCGAGTACGTGCGATGCGCATCAGGACCGATCGTGAGGCAAAGGTTGGTCCGGGCGAGACGCAACCGGCCCTCACCGGTCCACTCGAACCTTTGAAGCTGATCGGCCGGGAGGAAACTTTCCCGCGCACCACATGGGCGCAACACGATGGGTGAGCCCGGCAACGCGGTGGTAACGCCGAAGGCGGTGAGGCACGCATCGAACGCCGGCATGAACAGCCGTCCCTGCCGGATAGTGACAATGCGGTCGGCGCTTTCGCGATGGGGAAGGCAGTTGTGCGCCACCAGCGGCAAGTCTGCACGCGCCGTCGCCCCGACACCCAAAACGTCGACACAGTACCCTTCCTGCGGGAAGTCTAGCGGGTCGTCCAAGCGAAGCTGCGTCGTCTGCGCGGCCGCTGCGCTGGCCAAGACACTGATCCCCAGGGCACCGACCGCTGCTCTGATGGTGTTGAGCCAAACCGCCCCGATGGGTGCGCGCTTAAACGTCGGCATTGCTGACACCCCATCCAGAGTTTCGCGTGCTGCTTGTTCGGGGAAGTAGGGCATCGTGACCGGTCGGCGCTTCAGTCAGCGGCTGTTGTAGATGTCGTCGTCCTGAAGCGCGCGCGCCAGCCCACTCCCCATTCCGCACAGCGCGCTGGTCAAACCCCACAGCGGGCGTCACATGAGCCTCGGTTCCGCCCTATCACAGTGCGGAGGGAAGGCGCGCGTGAGGTCCGGGATGATCGAAGTCAAACCCTACTGGCAAAACTACGTGGATGGTCACTGGGTCGACGGCGGCGATGGTCGCATTTCCGTCCTCAATCCCGCCGAAAGCGCGGTATTGGCCGAGCAAGCCCTCGCCGATGCGGCCGATATCGACCGTGCCGTCTCGGCCGCCAAACGTGTCCACCAATCCGGCGTTCTGTTTGCGCTGCGGCCCGTCGAGCGCGGCCGCATGGTCCGCGCGATGGGGCAATATCTTCTGGAGCACATCGATGAAATCGCCCCACTCCTGTCGCTCGAGCAGGGAAAAACGCTCTGGGAAGCGCGCGGTGAGGTGACGAATTCTGCCCGCTATTTCGAGTATTATGGCAGCCAGGCCGACACGTTGGAGGGGAGCTCTATCCCGCTCGGCGCCGGCTATTTCGACTTCACAGTCAACGAGCCCTACGGCGTGTCCGCGCAGATCGTGCCGTGGAATTTTCCGATGGAAATCGCTTCGCGCGGCATCGCCTGCGGGCTCACCACCGCCAACGCCGTTATCCTAAAAACGCCGGAGCTTGCGCCGCTTTCGAGCAGCTGGTTCGCCCGCGCCGCGGAGGCTGTCGGCGTCCCGGCGGGTGCGCTCAACATCGTCTGCGGCTATGGCGCCAGCGCAGGCGCCGCGCTCTCGGCCCACGTGGACGTGAACCAAATCGTGTTCACCGGATCGGTCCGCACCGGAATGGCGATTGCCGCCGCCGCCGCCAACAATGTCGTGCCCTGCGTTCTGGAGCTTGGCGGCAAATCGGCTGCCGTTGTCCATGAAGACGCCGACCTTGACGCTTTTCAGCGCGACGTGCGCATGGGGATCTATCTCAACTCCGGTCAGGTGTGTTCGGCCATGTCGCGCATTGTGGTGCACCGCAGCCGGCACGATGAGCTCGTGGAGCGCGTTACGGCGCTTGCTGCATCCATCGATGTCGGCCCGGGGATCGAACGCAAAGATTTCGGCGCCAGTATGGGCGCCATGATCTCGGAGCCGCAGCGCGACCGTGCCGCCGAGATGGTCTCCGCCGCGGTGGGCGATGGCGCCACCGTTGCCGCAGGCGGACGCAAGCTCAACCGGCCCGGGGCGTTTATGGAGCCCACCGTTATCACCAACGTCACGCCGGACATGGCCATTGCCCAAGACGAGGTTTTTGGGCCCGTCGTTTCGGTGATGCCGTTCGACAATGAGGCGGACGCGATCCGCATCGCCAACGGCACCGACTATGGCTTGGTGGCTGGCGTCTTCACCCGCGACCTCGACCGCGCGACGGCCGCCGCCCGCCAACTCCGCGCCGGCCAAGTCTTCGTCAACGAGTGGTTCGCTGGCGGTGTCGAAACCCCGTTCGGTGGCTTCGGAAAATCGGGCTACGGGCGCGAGAAGGGCCGCGAAGCCTTGTGGAACTACGTGCAGACCAAGAACGTCGCCATCAAGCTTGGCGCCCGCAGCTGACTGCACGCCAGTCGAGAATTGATCCCCTACCGGACGGCCATGACCGGCCCCCAAACAGTGCGCCGACAAAACTCGCGCTTGCGCCACACGTTTTGATTAGCGTACCGCAAAAAGGCAGCTTGTTTTGCGCGAAAAGGGGGCCGACTTGGCCAGGCCGACCGTCCACGACATTGCCAAAGAGGCCGGCGTCAGCCTTGCCACCGTGGACCGCGTCCTCAACGCTCGCCCGGGTGTGCGGGCGAAAACCATTGCCCGGGTCAACGACGCCGTCTCGCGGCTCGGTTATGTCCGCGACACGTATGCTGCGAATTTGGCCCGTCAGCGTCAGTATCGCTTTGCGTTTTTGCTACCCGAAAGCTCAAGCCAATTTGCCAATGCTCTCCAAGAGGCACTCCAAGAGGCGTATTCGTCCAACGTTGCTGACCGAACAGAGCTCAAAGTTATTCGAGTTCCCTCGCAAGATCCCCATGCGATTGTACGAACACTGAAATCCATGAACACGAGCCGGCTAGACGGGCTCGCCATGATGGTCCCCGAAACCCCGCAGGTGCGGGACGCCGTATCTCGCTTGAAGGATTCCGGGCTCGCCGTCGTCACCCTCGTCTCCGACCTTCCCAACTCGCGCCGCGACTTCTTTGTGGGGGTCAACAGCATCGCCGCCGGGCGTACTGCGGGGCTCCTGATGGGTCGCTTTGTCCGCGGTCCCGGCGAGATCCTGGTGGTCACCGATTCTCTCCAGTCGAGGGACAGTTTGGAGCGCCGCCTTGGCTTTGACGCTGTAATCTCGCGTGAATTCAGAAGCATAACAGCGCTCCCGACGCTGGAGTCGTACGGCGATCTCGCGCGGCTTCAGCGCATCGTGGAAACCGCCGTCGCGGCCAGGAGGGACCTTGTGGGCGTCTACTCCATGGGCTCTGGAAACATGACCCTCATGTCGGCGCTGCGCGGTAGCGGGCGGCTCGGCGAGCTCGATGTGCTGGTTCACGAACTCACTCCCGCCATGCGCTGCGCCCTGCAAGACAACGAAGTGACCGCCGTCATCGCCCAAAATGTCGGTCATCTGGTCAGGAGTGCGCTGCGCGTCTTGCGCAACGTCTGTGATCACCGTCCCATCTATGAGGCGCAGGAGCGGGTACGGATCGAGGTCGTTTTGCGAGAGAACCTGCCCTAACCAGCCCCCCGCTTTGCCTGACATTTGTGCGCCTCACGCAAAAAAGATGATCGTACCTCAAAATGGGCGGTGTTCAGGACGGTTTTCATCGGATACAACCATCCCAGCATCACCATAGGTGCGCAGGTGCGACAGCCGAAGGGCACGTCCAGCTGACAGGAGGAAGCAATCCATGAAGAAGACCCATCTTTTGGCGGCAGCTGGATTCACGGCTGCATCCCTCGCCGCCACCGGCGCCAAGGCCGACGATCTGACGTTGTGTTGGGCCGCTTGGGACCCCGCCAACGCCCTCATCGAGCTCTCGAAGGACTTTGAGGAGCAGTCCGGCCACACCATGAGCTTTGAGTTCGTGCCCTGGCCGAACTTCGCCGACCGCATGCTCAACGAGCTGAACTCAGGCGGCCAGCTGTGCGACCTGATGATCGGCGACAGCCAATGGATCGGCCTCGGCGCCGAAGCCGGCCACTACGTTAAGCTGAACGACTTCTTCGATGCCAATGGCATCACCATGGACGATTTCATCCCGGCCACCGTCACCGGTTATTCGGAATGGCCAAAGGGGACGCCGAACTACTGGGCGCTGCCGGCATTCGGTGACGTGGTGGGCTGGACCTATCGCAAAGACTGGTTTGAGCGCCCCGAGTTGCGCGAAGAATTCGAAAGCACCTACGGCCGCCCGCTCGAAGTGCCTAAAACGCTCGAAGAGCTGAAGGACATCGCCGAGTTCTTCCAAGGGCGCGAGATCGACGGCACGACCGTCTACGGCGCCGCCATCTACACCGAGCGCGGCTCCGAAGGCATCACCATGGGCGTCACCAACGCGCTCTATAACTACGGCTTCCTCTACGAAAACCCCGACAACCCCTACGAGCTGGACGGTTTCGTCAACTCTCCGGAAGCGGTCGCGGGCCTCGAATTCTATAAAGA
>CAKZYH010000095.1 GCA_937884725.1 uncultured Paracoccaceae bacterium | reverse complement strand
ATCGGACCCCCGAACCCGGTGACACGGGGCGTCCGGATGCACCCCAAGCGGCCCAGGCACTGGGCGACATCGCCCGAGGGGATGCCCAATCTGTGGCGGAAGCTCGACGCCATGGACGACGTCGTCCGTCGCGGCTGCTAGATGTCGCTTCTCTTGACCGGCCTTAGGTCCAACGACGCAAGGTCCATGCGGTGGGAGCACCTGGACGACGACGGGGTGCTCACGGTGCCGTTGCCCAAGGGCGGCGAAGGTAGGGCCTTCAAGTTGCCGCTCCCGCGCCGGCTGCTCCAGGAACTCGAGGCGGTCCGTGAGCGCACGCTTCTGCTCGAGAGCTGCTTCGTGTTCCCATCGGTTGGGGCAAAGGGCGGGCACATCGCGACGCTCAAGCGGCTGAAGTCGTCGCCACACCCGCCGCATTCGGTGCGCCACACCTGGATGACCTTTTCGTTGGAGGCGGGCGTGTCGATCGAGCTGGCGAAGCTGCTGATGAACCACAAGTTCACAGATGTCACTTGGAGCTACATCACTCGTGCAAACCTGCTCGGACCGATGCGAGAGGCTTCTGAGGCGACCGTCGCTAAGATCGCGTCATACAGGGGATGTTGAAAGGCGGCGAATCCAGAACGGCGGCGACTCGCATCCTGTGCCTCCTGTGACCTGCCCCCCGAGGCTCCCTCATTCATAACGAGAGTCTGCGGGTTTGGTTTTCATATTCTTCGTCGTCATTTTGAGCAAGCGCGCCGGCCGCGGAGCCCTCATTTAACTCAAGCGACCGGCGCGCTTCTGCGGGTGTTTGGTTTCCAAGCGAGGAGTGTGGTCTGACGTTGTTGTAGTCGTACCGCCAGAGCGCCAGTTTTCGCCGCGCATCATCCAGGCTGTCGAACATCTCTTCGTTCAAGCATTCATCACGTAGGCTGCCATTGAAGCTTTCGATGAACGCGTTCTGCTGCGGCTTGCCCGGATCGATGTAGTGCCAGTCCACCTTGTTGTCGTTCGCCCATTTCAGGATCGCACAACTGGTGAACTCGGTGCCATTGTCCGAGACAATGCTCTTTGGCTTTCCATAGACACGCACCAAGGCATCCAACTCGCGCGCTACCCTAGCGCCAGAGATCGATGTGTCTGCAACCAGGCACAGGTTCTCGCGGCAGCAATCGTCGTTCACCGCCAGGATACGGAACCGGCGAGATGCGCCGAACATGTCAGACAGAAAGTCCAAAGACCAACGTTCACCAGATCTCAGAGCCTCAGGCATCGGCGTCCGCGATCCACGCGCCCGTTTCCGGCCCCTTCGCCGCCTGACGCTCAGCTTTTCTTCGGTGTACAACCGATACAGCTTTTTGTGGTTCATGACGTATCCTTCGCGCTCCAACATCACGCCGATCCGGCGGTAGCCAAACCGGCGGCGCTTGGCCGCGATCTTCTTCATTTCCGTGCGGATGTCAGGATTGTCAGGCGGACGATCACGCCGGACAGTTTTTGGATCGACACCGACAAGACGGCAGGCGCGGCGTTGCGAGATATTATGATCTCGCATCGCCAGCAGCGCTGCCGCTCGTCGCTTGTGCGGCGTCGTCAGTTCTTTCCCAGAAGGTCCTTCAGAACGACGTTGTCCAACATCTGATCCGCTAACAGACGCTTCAGCTTGGCATTCTCATCCTCCAGTGCCTTCAGCTTCGCCGCGTCAGACACTTCCATGCCGCCGTATTTGGACTTGAATTTGTAGAACGTGCCCTGGCTCAGGCCATGCTTGCGGCACACCTCTGCGGTCGGCATCCCAGCTTCCTGTTCCTTGATCATCCCAATGATCTGGGCTTCCGTAAAACGGCTCTTTCGCATTCGTTTGCTCCTTCAAAAGGTTGAGCAAACTCTACATCAGAACGAGGGAAGTTTCGG
>CAKZYH010000094.1 GCA_937884725.1 uncultured Paracoccaceae bacterium | reverse complement strand
CAGGATCGGACCACCCGCCGCGGACGCATCCGCCGGGTCGTGGCTCACCAATATGACCGGCAAAGCGTCCTCTTTGGCGCAGCCGAACACCATCGCCCGCACAGCTGCACGAAGCGCCTGGTCGAGCGCGGCAAACGGCTCATCAAGAAGCAGCGCCTTGGGCTTAGCCGCCAAAGTCCGCGCCAACGCCACCCTACTCTTTTGCCCGCCCGATAGCGTCGTCGGGTCGCGGTCGGCAAGCGTGCCAAGCTCCACGCGCGCCAGCTGCGCCATCGCCCGCTCGCGCCGCACGGCCCGCCCCAAGCGCCGGCCGTCCCCATCGCGTTCGGGCACGGCAAACATCACGTTGCCCACCACATCAAGGTGCGGAAACAACAGCGGATCCTGAAACATAAGCCCGAGCCGCCGCGCATGGGGCCGCTGCGCCAGCAAATCCCGCCCACCAAGGCTCGCACGCCCGTTCACCGCAAAGGGCGCCTCCAACAGCCCCGCGAGCCCCAGAAGCAGCGAGGATTTCCCCACGCCAGACGGCCCCATCACTGACAGCACCTCGCCCGCACCGACCTCAGCATCGAGCGTCCCCAACGTGCGCCCGCTCAGCGAGACCGAAAATTCTTGCAGATGAAGCGTCAAACGGAAGCCTTAGGCAGACAGTCGCGCCGGAACCATCCCAGCGCGGCCGCGAAACACCACGGCCGGCAGCCATCGGGCAAGGGCGAACGCCACCAACGGCACGATAAGTTGAAGAACGGCATATACGCCCGCCGCCCGCCGATCACCGCCCACAGCCGCCGTGACCGCCTCCGTGGTGATGGTCGGCACACGGCCCGCCCCGATGAGCTGCGTCGGCAAGTAAAGCCCGGCACTGACAGCAATCCCGAGCGCCACCGCCACGGCAATCGTCGGCGCCATCAACGGCAGCCGGACCGCCCAAAACCGGCGCCATGGCGAGGCCCCCAGCGTCGCCGCGAGGCTCGCATAACGCGGATCGAGCGCCATCCACGGCCCACTCAGCGCAATCAAAACGTACGGCAGCACAAACACAGCATGGGCGAGCATCACCGTCCCCATGCCCGGCGTCAGCCCCGCCCCGATGGCCAGAACGTTGAGCCCAAACAAAAACGCCACCTGCGGCACCAGCAGCGGCAGATAAAGCACCGGCGGCGGCCGCACGCCACGCGTCGCTGCCGTCATCATGGCAATCCCCGCAGGCACGACAATCGCGGTCGCCCCCAGCGCCAGCGCCACAGTGTGCCAAAGCGGAGCCACACCACCGCCAAACGCCCGCGCCCAGGCCGCCCCCGAAAATGTCGCTGGCCAGAAATCCGGAAACCGCCAAAACCCCGCCACCGACTGGAGCATCAACCCGGCAAACCCGAGCCCCAACGCCAACACCGCCACACCCGCAAAGGCGAGCACGCCCCAGCGCTGCACCGCATCACGCGCCGCCCGCCGACCACCGACCCGCGCCCGCCCCGCAACAGCCGCCACGACCTTTTCGAGCACCAGCCAAAGCCCAATCGCGACAAGCACCACAGCGCACATGAGCAACGCCGCCGCACTCCCCACCGCCCAGCGCCCAATGTCGGCCGATTGCGACAACTCCAGCACCCGCACCCCCAGCGTCGTCGGCTGCGTCGGCCCCAGCACCAGCGCCACATCGACCACGGATGCCGCAAACGCCAGAACCGCGAGCACAGGCAACCTGATCTGCCGATAAAGCAGCGGCCACACAGCGTGCGTGAAGGCGCGCATGCGGCCATACCCCAGCGAACGCGCCACCGCGACGCGCTCAGCCGGCCGCAACCGCGGCAACGCCGCCAGCGCCATCAAAAACAAAAAGGGGACTTCCTTCACGACAAGCCCCGCCACCAGCGCGAGCCCCCAAGGATCGTTCACGAGCGCCACATTCGGCGGCCACTCAAGCCCCGTCGCCCACGGCGACAACGCACGAAGCACAAGCCCCGACGGCGCCACCAACACAGCAAGCCCCAAGGCCGCCGCCGCATGCGGCACCGCCAGCAGCGGCGCCAGCAGCCGCTCAGCAAGGTTCAGCGCCCGCCCCCCAAACGCCGCCGCCAAAATAAGCCCCGTAAGCAACACCGAAATCGCAGCACTCAACAGCCCCGTGAACAGGCTGAGCATCGCTGAGCGCCAAATTCCCGGCTCCGCGGCCAGCTCTCGGACCGGCGCAGCAAAGCCGTCGCCCCCCAGAAGCGCCGGGCCAAAAACGCCCGCAAGCCCCGCCGCCACCGGCGCAAGCGCGATTGCGGTGAGCCCCCAAGACACGCCCCGCCACGGCCACTTATGCGACATCAGACCTCCGATCGCGCCCACCTGCCATCTTCGCGCAGCCCATCACAGCCGCTATAGGTGATGCGAATGTCTGACCCACGCCCTCACCTCTTCCACGCCGTGCTCTACCCGCACCGCTCGCTGAGCCGCCAGGGCTTTTGGATCTTGATGGGCGCCATCATCCTCATCATGGGATTTGCGGCCTCCCGTGCCCTGTCCATCGGCGCCTGGCCCGTCGCCGTCTTCGCCCTCGCCGACATCGCCCTCGTCTACGGCGCGTTCAAACTCTCCTACCGCGCCGGCCGCCAGTTCGAGGAAGTCACCGTCGACGAAGCCGAAATCCGCGTGCGAAAGGTCACCCCCAGCGGCCACGTCTCCACCCACGCCTTCCAGACCGCCTGGGCCAAACTCAGCATCACCCGCCACGAGGACGAGGGCGTCACCCGCCTCGACCTTGGCAGCCACGGCCAATGGATCGTGCTCGGCGCCTTCCTAGACCCTGAGGCCCGCGAGAACTTCGCCGACGCCTTCAGCACCGCCCTCAACCGCGCCAAAGCCCAACCCATCACCTAGCCCTTCAAGCCCGACAACGCCCACGAACACGCCCCCCGGAGCCTGTTCGCCGGAGCCGACCGTCGCTGATACCCGATAGGAGCGGTCCGGTGTGCAGGCACAAGGGCGAAGAGCGCAGCGTCCCTTGTGCCTGTGCGCCGGATCGCTCAGGGCAGCAAAAGCGACGTCCGGCTCTGGTGGACAGGCGGGCCCCTGTTCGCTGGTGAGCGCCCGAGCCCCTTTTCCCCCATCATGCGGCCCCGAGCGCGCTTCCCGACCCTGGGGCCGAGTGCTATTTATCCACCCATGACAAAGCGCACCTTTGATTTGGCCGACGGCCGCACCGCAGCCGCCAGTGGGTCCACCACGGGCACCCGCCCCATCACCCATGTGCGCAACTTTTCCATCGTCGCGCACATCGACCACGGCAAATCCACCCTCGCCGACCGCCTTATCCAGGAAACAGGCTCCCTCACCCAGCGTGAGATGAAGGAGCAAATCCTCGACAACATGGACATTGAGCGCGAGCGCGGGATCACCATCAAGGCCCAGACCGTCCGCCTCATCTACAAGGCGTCCGACGGTATCGAGTACACGCTCAACCTCATCGACACCCCAGGCCACGTGGACTTCGCCTACGAGGTGAACCGCTCGCTCGCCGCCGTCGAGGGCTCCCTCCTGGTGGTCGATGCCTCCCAAGGCGTTGAGGCCCAAACCCTCGCCAACGTCTACCAGGCCATCGACAACGACCACGAGATCGTCACCGTCCTCAACAAGATCGACCTCCCCGCCGCAGAGCCTGAGCGCATCCGCGAGCAGGTCGAGGAAGTCATCGGCCTCGACGCGTCCGACGCGGTCCTCATCTCCGCCAAAACGGGCATCGGCATCGACGGCGTTTTGGAAGCCATCGTCCAGCGCCTCCCCGCCCCCAACGGCGACCCCGACGCCCCGCTCAAGGCCATGCTCGTCGACAGCTACTACGACGCGTATCTGGGCGTCGTCACCCTCGTGCGCATCGTCGACGGCACCCTCAAAAAGGGTCAAAAGATCAAAATGATGGCTGCCGGCGCCAGCTATCCGGTCGACAAGGTGGGCGTCTTCACCCCTAAAATGCTCGAAGTCGATTCTTTAGGCCCCGGCGAAATCGGCTTCATGATCGCCGGCATCAAAGAGGTGGCCGACACCCGCGTCGGCGACACCATCACCGAAGAGCGCCGGCCCACCGAAACGCCGCTGCCAGGCTTCCGCCCCGCCGTCCCGGTCGTGTTCTGCGGTCTCATCCCCGTCGACGCCGCCGACTTTGAGGATCAGCGCGCCGCCATAGGCAAGCTGCGCCTCAACGATGCGTCCTTCTCGTATGAAATGGAAACGTCAGCTGCGCTGGGCTTCGGCTTCCGCTGCGGCTTCCTCGGCC
>CAKZYH010000093.1 GCA_937884725.1 uncultured Paracoccaceae bacterium | reverse complement strand
CGGCTCGCTCTTTAGATCCTCGAGCAACTTCTGTCGGTCTGACTATCAACAGTCAGACCGACGTTGCTCTACGGCGAGAGGTGGCCCTCAAGCCCGGCCGCATCGAAGAACGCCGTCGGCTGCAGCAGCGTGTTCTTCTGGCTCACCAGGTTACCCGCCTCGGCGCTCCTCTTCAGATACGCCACCCAATCCGGATCCGCTTGAAGCGCGGCGCGCTTGCGCTCCCGGTCGCCAGCGTCGCGGTACACCCAAATGTGCACATACGAGTTGGGATCACCGGTTTCCCCAGCAGCAAACAGCACCGGCTTGCCCAAGTGCTTCAGCTGCACGGGAAAGCCATGCTCCCCATAAAGCGCCATCTGCTTCTTAATGGTCCCAGGGCGGCAGTGATAAATGCGATGGTCGAACAGCACGGTGGCACACTCTTTTCTCGTTGCAGGTGCCACCCATTATAAGCCGCCGCCCGTCGATCAGGCAGTCCCGTCGATCAGGCCGGCACCTTGTCGAGCCCATACACAGAGTGCAGCGCACGCACCGCAAGCTCGGTATACTCAGCGTCGATCAGCACCGAGATTTTGATCTCGCTGGTGGTGATGGCGCGAATGTTGATGCCCTTCTCGGCCAGCGCCTTAAACGCCGTCGCCGCAACACCGGCGTGACTGCGCATTCCAACCCCGATCACGGAGACCTTCACCACCGCCGTATCGCCCTCCATGGACCCGTAGCGGATGTTGTCCCGCGCCCCCTCAATGGCAGCTGTCGCGCGGGCATACTCGGTTTCGGGCACCGTGAAGGTGATCTGCGTGCTCGTCCCATCCTCCGACACCGTCTGGACGATCATGTCCACGTTGATGCCCGCATCCGCCAGCGGCCCAAACACGGCCGATGCGACACCCGGGCTATCGGGCACATCGCGCAGCGTCACCTGGCTCTCGTCTTTGGAGTAGGCGATGGAGGTGACTGTCTCTTGTTCCATGGGGTTCATCTCGCCTGTGATGAGCGTGCCGGGACCGGGGGCCGCGGGATCGTCAAAGCTGGAGCGGACCATGACCGGCAAATCATGGGTCATGGCAAGTTCCACCGAGCGCACGTGCAGCACCTTCGCGCCAAGCGATGCCATCTCCAGCATCTCTTCGTGGCTGATCCGGTCGATCCGCCGTGCGCTCGGCACAATCCGAGGGTCAGTGGTGTAGACGCCGTCAACGTCGGTGTAGATGTCGCAGCGGTCCGCCTGGAGCGCGGCAGCAAGCGCGACCGCGGTGGTGTCCGACCCGCCCCGGCCAAGCGTCGTGATACGGTTTTGCGGGCTAAGCCCCTGAAAGCCAGCCACAACGATGACCTGGCCGTTGCCCATGCGGGTGCGCAGATCAGCGGTGTCGATCTCTTCCACCCGCGCCGCACCATGGGCCGCGCTGGTGCGCATGGGGATTTGCCACCCCTGAAAGGACCGCGCCTCAATCCCTTCGCCTTGCAACACAATGGCAAGAAGCCCCGACGTCACGTTCTCACCGGACGACACGACAGCGTCATACTCGCGCGCATCATGGATCGGGGAGGCTTCGCGGCACAGCGCCACAAGGCGGTTGGTTTCCCCCGCCATGGCGGACACCGTGACAGCCACCTCATTGCCGGCGGCGACCTCTCGCTGGATGTGGGCTGCCGCATTGCGGATGCGGCCAAGATCGGCGACGGAGGTGCCGCCGAACTTCATGACGATGCGGGACATTTTGAGCCTGGCTGACGCGGCGCGAATGCGTTGCGGGGTTGGTGAGTGCGCCTAGCTATCAACCTCGATGGCGCATCGCAATGCATGTCCGAACCGCACGGGAGACACCCACCAATGACCAGCACCATAGATGCCGCGGAAGTCGACAAATTCGACCGCCTGGCGAAGGAGTGGTGGAACCCGAAGGGCAAATTCAAGCCGCTGCACAAGTTCAATCCCGTGCGGCTGAAGTACCTGCGGCAAGAGCTCTGCCAGCACTTCGGCCGCGATGAGCGCGCCGAGGAGCCGCTGAAGGGTCTGCGCATCCTCGACATCGGCTGCGGCGGCGGCCTCTTGTCCGAACCGCTCGCGCGCATGGGCGCGGACGTCGTCGGCGCAGACGCGGCGCGCACCAACATCGAGGTCGCGAAAATCCACTCCGCCGAAAGCGGCGTCCCCGTCGACTACCGCAACACCACCGCCGAAGCGCTCGCCAGCGAGGGCGAAATGTTCGACGCCGTGCTGGCCATGGAAATCGTGGAGCACGTGGCGGATGTGGATGTGTTCGTCGGCGCCTGCTGCTCCATGGTGCGCCCCGGCGGCCTCACCGTCTTTGCCACCATCAACCGCACTTTGAAGGCCTACGGGCTCGCCATCATCGGCGCCGAATACGTGCTGCGCTGGCTCCCCAAAGGCACCCACGAGTACGACAAGCTGGTGAAGCCGGTGGAACTGGAACGCGCCTTCGCCGCCAACGGTGTCCACGCCCGCGAGCCGGTCGGCGTCTTTTACAATCCGCTCAAAGACGCTTGGCTTCTCAGCCACGATACCGACGTGAACTACATGATCGTCGGCGAGCGGCCCCAATCGGTCATTGGTGCATCTGTACAACGGGGCCGGCCATAGCGAGCGCCCACACTGACGGGCAGGCCGTTTCCCTGGCGACGGTTTCTCAGCGTAATGACGGGCAGCTTATTGCCACAACATCCACGCTGCAGTTCGATCTCTTGTCCAAAGCCAAAGGTCGGCTGATCAAAAAGCTCACCACTGCTTCAGCGGTCGCCGCGCAGTGGCCCGCCGGCCGCAAAGCCCGCTTCATTCCCATCGCGCAGGAACTCAAGGTAGCAATATCTCTTGATTTTCAGCGCTGTGAAGCAACCCGACGCCGCAAATTCCGACTGATGAAACTTTAGCGTGTGTACTGCGTTTACATATCAGATATGCAGTTGGGAGAGAGAAATGGAACTTGTCCAAAAGCTCGTAGCGGCCGCCTCTCTATCGCTGGCGGTCGTTGCATCGCCGATCGCAGCATCCGCAACCACCGCGGGGCAGGCCGTCAACCACGTACGGGCCCTCTACGTCGAGCATGCGATCTCTCTTCTCAGGTACAACATGCCCCTCTGGTACACCGATGAGCGCGAACGCTTCTTTTCCGACAACATCAACGCCATGTTCGATCAGAAAAGATTTCCGTTCCCGCTTGATCCCTTCTTCAACGCGGATGGCGACGTCATTGAAGACCTTCTCCTGACCCCGGTCGCATCCTCATCAATGGAGGCAAGCGCGCCGGATGTCCTGGCACGGTTTACGGTGGGCGGCGAAAGGGTAGCACTGCGCTACGTGCTGGAGAGCGATCAACAAAATCGCCCGCAGATCGTCGACATTCTGGGGCCCGATTGGTCGTTGTCGGAGTTTCTCGCAGTGCGAGCGCCGAATGCAAGCCCAATGATCGAGCGTCAGTTTCGCGAAACAGGCCCGCCGCCTGTCTACCGTTAATCTGGCAGCTCAGCGCTGGCATTGTGGGCAATACCAGGTCGATCGGTTGGACTGGACGATACGCTTGATGACCGCCCCACGACAGCTGTTGCGACGGCAGCCCTGGTTCTCGCGGCCGTAAACGGCAAAAGCGTGCTGAAATCGACCAAGGGCTCCGTCGGCGGCCACATAGTCGTTGAGCGATGCTCCTCCGGCCTGGATGGCATCGCCGATCACCTGGATGATGGCATCGGTGAGCCGGACCACGCGCTGGCCCGCGGTCCCGTCGCGGCGCG
>CAKZYH010000092.1 GCA_937884725.1 uncultured Paracoccaceae bacterium | reverse complement strand
GCACGCACAAGACGAAGTCGCGCGGTGAAATCAACGCGACCGGCAAGAAGATGTACCGCCAAAAAGGCACTGGCCGTGCCCGTCACTCCGACAAGAAAGCGACGCAGTTTCGCGGCGGCGCCAAGCCGCACGGCCCGCGCGTGCGCAGCCATGCCCACGATCTACCGAAGAAGTTCCGTGCGCTCGGCCTGAAGCATGCGCTGTCGGCAAAGCTGAAAGACGACGCGCTGATCGTCATCGATCAAGCCTCTGTCGAAACAGCCAAAACCAAAGTGCTGCGAGAGCAGTTTAGCGGTCTTGGCGTCTCGTCAGCTTTGGTCATCGACGGCGAAGTGAACGCTGATTTCGCAAAGGCCGCTCGCAACCTTCAGGGCGTGGACGTTCTGCCGGTCGCGGGCCTCAACGTCTACGACATCATGCGCGCTAAAAGTCTGGTGCTCACCAAAGCGGCTGTGGACGGCATCGGTGCGCGCTTCGCTCCTGCTGCCGCTGCGCCTGCCGAGGAGACCAACTGATGGCCGTCTCGCTGACCCATTATGACGTCATTCGCTCGCCGGTGATCACCGAGAAGAGCACCGAGGCGTCGGAGAACAATCAGGTGGTGTTCCGCGTCGCCAACCAGGCGACTAAACCGCAAATCAAGGCGGCGGTGGAAGCGCTGTTCAACGTCAAGGTGACAGGCGTCAACACCCATATCCGCAAGGGCAAGGTGAAGCGGTTCCGCGGTCGCCTCGGCACCCAGTCGGATGTGAAGCACGCCATCGTCACGCTCGCCGATGGCAACGCCATCGATGTGACCACCGGCTTGTAAGGGTGGGGCAAAGATTATGGCACTGAAAACATTCAACCCCACATCGCCCGGCCAGCGTCAGCTGGTCATCGTCAAGCGCGACGGCCTGCACAAAGGCTCGCCCGTCAAGACGCTGACCGAGGGCCTCACCAAGTCGGGTGGCCGCAACAATGTGGGCCGCAAAACCGCCCGGCACCGTGGCGGCGGTCACAAGCGCACCTACCGCATCATCGACTTCAAGCGCCGCAAGTGGGACGTGCCGGCGACTGTGGAGCGGTTGGAATACGACCCCAACCGCACCGCGTTCATCGCGCTCCTGAAGTACGACGACGGCGAGCTTGCCTACATCATCGCGCCGCAGCGCTTAGCCGCTGGCGACAAGGTGATCGCCGGCGGGAAGGTGGACGTGAAGCCCGGCAACGCGATGCCGCTCGGCGCCATGCCCGTGGGCACGATCATCCACAACATCGAGATGAAGCCGCTGAAGGGCGCCCAAATCGCCCGCTCCGCCGGTACCTACGCGCAGCTCGTGGGCCGTGACGGCGCTTACGCGATCCTGCGGCTTCAATCCGGCGAACAGCGCCGTGTCCTGGGGACCTGCATGGCCACCTGCGGCGCGGTCTCAAACCCGGACAACTCCAACACCAACATGGGTAAAGCCGGCCGCGCGCGCTGGCTCGGCATTCGCCCGCAAACCCGCGGTGTTGCCATGAACCCGTTCGACCACCCCCACGGTGGTGGTGAGGGCAAAACCTCCGGCGGCCGTCACCCTGTGACGCCGTGGGGTCAGCCCACCAAAGGCAAGCGCACCCGTTCCAACAAGTCGACGGACAAATACATCGTCCGCTCGCGTCACGCACGGAAGAAGAAATAATGGCCCGCTCCATTTGGAAAGGTCCGTTTGTTGACGGATACCTTCTGAAGAAAGCCGAGAAAGCCCGTGAATCGGGCCGTAACGACGTGATCAAGATTTGGTCGCGTCGTTCAACGATCCTGCCGCACTTCGTGGGGCTGACGTTCGGCGTCTATAACGGTCAGAAGCATGTGCCCGTGGCGGTGTCTGAAGACATGGTGGGGCACAAGTTCGGCGAGTTCGCGCCGACCCGCACCTACTACGGTCATGGCGCGGACAAGAAAGCGAAGCGTCGGTAATGGGTAAGCCAAAAACTCCCCGCGCGCTCGCCGACACTGAGGCCCGCGCCGTCAACAAGATGATCAAGGTGAGCCCGCAAAAGCTCAACCTTGTGGCGTCGATGATCCGCAACAAGCCGGTGTCAAAAGCTCTGGCTGAGCTGGAATTCAGCCCAAAGCGTATCGCACGCGACGTGAAGAAGACGCTGGAAAGCGCCATCGCCAACGCGGAAAACAACCACGACCTCGATGTGGACGCGCTGGTGGTGAAGGAAGCCTTTGTGGGCAAGGCGCTGGTGATGCGCCGCTTCCGGCCGCGCGGCCGTGGGCGTGTGGGCTCGGTGACGAAGCCGTTCAGCCACCTCACCATTGTGGTGCGCGAAGTGGAGGAGGCCGCGTAATGGGTCACAAAGTAAACCCCGTGGGCCTTCGCCTGCAGATCAACCGCACCTGGGATTCGCGCTGGTACGCGGAAGGCGCGGAGTACGGCAAGCTGCTGCACGAGGACCTCAAAATCCGTGAGACCCTGATGAAGGATCTCAAGCAGGCGGCGGTGTCGAAAATCGTCATCGAGCGTCCGCACAAGAAGTGCCGCGTGACCATCCACTCGGCGCGCCCGGGTGTGGTGATCGGCAAAAAAGGCGCCGACATCGACAAGCTTCGCAAGAAGGTCGCCGAGATGACCGATAGCGAAGTGCACATCAACATCGTTGAAGTGCGCAAGCCTGAGGTGGACGCGACGCTGGTGGCAGCCTCCATCGCGCAGCAGCTGGAGCGCCGCATCGCGTTCCGCCGCGCCATGAAGCGCGCCGTGCAGACCGCCATGCGCATGGGCGCCGGCGGCATCCGCATCAACTGCGGCGGTCGTCTTGGCGGTGCCGAGATTGCCCGCACGGAGTGGTACCGCGAAGGCCGTGTGCCGCTGCACACCCTGCGCGCCGACATCGACTACGGCACGGCCGAAGCCGAAACGGCGTATGGCATCTGCGGCGTGAAGGTGTGGATTTTCAAAGGCGAGATTCTGGAGCACGACCCGATGGCGTCTGAGCGCCGGGCGACCGAGGCGGCAAGCCAGGGCTCCCAGGGTCGGCGCCGCGGTGGCGACGACGATCGTCGCGGCCGGGACTAAGAGGTTAGGTCATGTTGCAGCCGAAGCGGACCAAGTTCCGCAAACAGCATAAGGGCCGCATCCACGGTGTGGCCAAGGGCGGTACGGAGCTGAACTTTGGCTCCTACGGCATGAAGGCCATGGAGCCGGAGCGCATAACCGCGCGCCAGATCGAGGCCGCCCGCCGGGCTATGACGCGTTACATGAAGCGTCAGGGCAAAGTCTGGATCCGCATTTTCCCGGACGTCCCGGTGTCCAAAAAGCCCACCGAAGTGCGGATGGGTAAGGGCAAAGGCTCGGTGGAGTATTGGGCGGCGCGGGTGCACCCCGGCCGGATCATGTTTGAGGTCGATGGCGTTTCGGAAGAAATCGCGCGCGAGGCGTTCCGTCTTGCCGGCGCGAAGCTGCCGGTCAAAACGCGCTTCGTACAAAGGATTGCCGACTGATGCCTGGCGATAACGCGTTCCTGCGCGGCGAAGATGCGCGCGCCAAAACCACCGATGAGCTGGTCGATCAGCTCACCGACCTGAAGAAAGAGCAGTTCAATCTGCGTTTCCAGCGCGCCACCGGGCAGCTGGAAAACACCGCGCGCGTGCGCAAAGTCCGCAAAGACATTGCGGTGATCAAAACCGTACTCGGCGCGCGCCGTTTCGCAGAGACCCGCAAAGGTGCGGGAGAGGATGAGGCAAAGAATGCCCAAGCGTAATCTGGAAGGGCTCGTCACCTCCTCGAAGGGGAACAAGTCCATCACCGTGCTGGTCGAGCGCCGCTTTTCGCACCCGCTCCTGAAAAAGACGGTGCGGCGGTCCAAGAAGTATCACGCGCACGACGAGAACAACCTCTACGGCGTTGGCGACCGGGTGCGCATCGAAGAGTGCGCGCCGATCTCCAAAACCAAAAACTGGACCGTTGTGGGCAAGCTGACGCCGGCTGGCGAGCTGATCCCGGCGGGCTCAGAAGCACCGGAGACGAGCGCGGCTTGAGGCCGTTCGAGCGACATACTGCGCGGGTAGCGCACAACCAGGAGCGTTAGCCGGGTCCGCCGGTGGGCGGTCCCAAATACGAGCGAAGTCAGATGATACAGATGCAAACTAACCTCGCCGTCGCCGACAATTCCGGCGCACGCCGGGTCATGTGCATCAAAGTTTTGGGCGGCTCTAAGCGCAAATATGCCTCCGTCGGCGACATCATCGTGGTGTCGGTGAAGGAGGCGGCCCCTCGTGGGCGCGTGAAAAAGGGTCAGGTTTCCAAAGCTGTGGTGGTGCGCACGGCGAAGGACATTAAGCGGCCGGACGGATCGGTGATCCGCTTTGACGGCAACGCGGCGGTCCTCCTCAACAACAACAAAGAGCCCATCGGCACCCGTATCTTCGGGCCGGTGCCGCGTGAGCTGCGTCAGGCCAACCAGATGAAGATCATCAGCCTCGCGCCGGAGGTGCTGTAATGGCGGCTAAACTTAAAAAAGGCGACCGCGTTGTGGTCCTCGCCGGCCGCGATAAGGGCAAGACGGGCGAAATCCTTCAGGTCATGCCGAAGGAAGGCCGGGCCATCGTGTCAGGCATCAACACCGTCATCCGGCACCAAAAGCAAAGCGCCAACCAGGACGGCGGCAAAATCGCCAAGGCGGCGCCGATCCAAATGTCGAACCTTGCCTATGAGGGCAGCGACGGCAAACCCACCCGCATCGGGTTCAAGACCAACGAAGCGGGCGAAAAAGTGCGCTTCGAGAAGCGTTCCGGAGAGGTGATCTAATGTCTGACGTCATGGATGCCCCCGACGTGAGCGCACTGCCGGCGGACTACACCCCGCGCTTTCAGACGCTGTACCGCGAGAAAGTGGTGCCGGGCCTGAAGGAAAAATTTGGCTACAAGAACGTCATGCAGATCCCATCGCTCGATAAGGTGGTGATCAACATGGGCGTGGGCGAAGCTGTGGGCGACACCCGCAAGGTGCAATCCGCCATGCGCGATCTGGCGCTCATTTCCGGCCAGCAGCCGGTGATGACCCGCGCAAAGAACTCCATCGCGGGCTTTAAGGTGCGCGAAAACATGCCGCTCGGCTGCAAGGTCACCCTGCGCCGCCAACGCATGTTCGAGTTCCTGGATCGCTTCGTGACCATCGCTCTGCCGCGGGTGAAGGACTTCCGCGGCCTCAACCCCAAGAGCTTCGACGGCCGCGGCAACTTTGCCACCGGCATCAAGGAGCACCTGGTGTTCCCAGAGATCGTCTACGACAAGGTCGATCAGGTCTGGGGCATGGACATCATTGTGGCAACAACCGCTGAAACCGACGATGAGGCGCGGGAGATGTTGAAGCTTTTCAACTTCCCATTCCGCGACCAGTCGGCAGCGAACAATTAAAGGGGTTTTTCGATGGCCAAGAAGGGCAAGATCGAGAACAACAAGAAGCGCCGCAAAATGGTGGCGGACATGGCCGAAAAGCGCCAAGCGCTGAAGGACATCACCTCCAACCGTGAGCTTCCGATGGAAGAGCGGTTTGCCGCGCAGCTTCAGCTGTCGGCCATGCCGCGCAACTCGGCGCCAACCCGCGTCAACAACCGTTGCGAAGTGACCGGCCGTCCGAAGGCGTACTATCGCAAGCTGAAGATGAGCCGTATTGCGCTGCGCGAGCTGGGATCGGACGGCAAGATCCCCGGCCTCGTGAAGTCGAGCTGGTAGGGGGCGAGCCATGAACGTTTCCGATCCGATCGGCGATATGCTGACCCGCATCCGCAACGCGCAGATGCGCAAGCGCTCATCGTGCAAAACGCCTGGCTCCAAGCTGCGCAGCCGCGTCCTCCAGGTGCTGAAGGACGAGGGTTACATCCGCGGCTTCGACGTGACGGTGGAAGACAGTGGCCGCTCCGAGATCACAATCGAGTTGAAGTACTACGACGGCGCGCCGGTGATCCGCGAGATCAAGCGCGTGTCCACCCCGGGCCGCCGGGTGTACTCGCCGGTCGACACGCTGCCGCGCATTCGCGACGGTCTGGGCATTGCCATCGTCTCCACCTCGAAAGGGGTGATGAGCGACCACGCTGCCCGCCAGGCGAACGTCGGCGGCGAAGTCATCTGTCAGGTCTTCTAAGGAGGGGGAACGATGAGCCGTATTGGTAAACTTCCGATCCCCATTCCCAAGGGGGTCGAGGCAAAGATCGACGGTCAGACCGTGTCGGTGAAGGGTCCGAAGGGCACCCTTGAGTTCACCGTGCCGGACCTGGTCACGATCAGCACCGAAGAGGATGGATCCATCAAAGTGGATCCTGTCGATCTGGAGCAGCGCTCGCGGGCCATGTGGGGTCTGTCGCGCACCATGATCGCCAACCTCGTCACCGGCGTGACAACGGGTTTCAAGAAGGACCTGCAGATCAACGGCGTTGGTTATCGTGCCGCTGTGCAGGGCAAGACGCTGGAGCTTTCGCTCGGCTTCTCGCACCCGGTGAAGTACGCGATCCCCGAAGGCATCGACATCAAGTGTCCGAAGCCGACCGAGATCGAGGTGTCGGGCATCGACAAGCAGCGCGTCGGCCAAGTGGCTGCGGAAATCCGCAAATGGCGCCCGCCCGAGCCCTATAAAGGCAAGGGCATCAAGTACGCGGACGAGACCATCGTGCGCAAAGAAGGAAAGAAGAAATGAGCCGCGAGCGCATTCGTTCCGACCGTCGCCGCGCGCGTGTTCGCCGTCATCTTCGCGCCGCTGCGAAGGGGCGTCCTCGCCTGTCCGTGTTCCGGTCGTCGAAAAACATCTATGTGCAGGTGATCGACGACGAGGCGGGCCGCACGGTGGCTGCCGCGTCCACGCTGGAAGCCGCCGTCAAAGGCGAAGTGAAGACTGGCGCCGATACCGCTGCCGCGGCCAAAGTGGGCGAGATCATCGCTCAGCGCGCCAAGGAAGCCGGTGTCACCAAGGTCATTTTCGACCGTGGTGGCCGTTTGTATCACGGGCGCCTCAAAGCGCTTGCCGACGCTGCCCGCGAGGGCGGTCTGGAGTTTTAATCGGGCCGGCTTGCCGACCCGCGCCGACATCTGTCGGGTTCGCCGCCCCCGCCTCCACGCGGGGGCTTTTGCTCTCAGATCGAGGGCAAAGCCCAAGGGCGTTCCGGCGCCATGGTCCGATACGCCGGGAAAACCGGGACGGTCAGGCCAGGGGCTTCTGATAGGCCGAGGAGATGATCATGGCTGAAGAAGGACGCGGGCGCCGCAGGCGCGACCGTGACGACGAAGACAACGAGTTCACCGACAAGCTCGTCCACATCAACCGTGTGGCGAAAGTCGTGAAGGGCGGCCGCCGGTTCGGCTTTGCCGCTCTGGTGGTGGTTGGCGACCAAAAGGGCCGCGTCGGCTTTGGCCACGGCAAAGCCCGCGAGGTGCCTGAGGCCATCCGGAAAGCCACAGAGAGCGCCAAGCGCACGCTCATCCGTGTGCCGCTGCGCGAAGGTCGTACGCTCCACCACGACGTGGCAGGCCGCCACGGCGCCGGTAAAGTGTTCCTGCGTGCCGCTCCCGCCGGTACCGGGATCATCGCAGGCGGCCCGATGCGCGCCGTGTTCGAAACGCTGGGCGTTCAGGACATCGTGGCGAAGTCGCTCGGCTCGTCTAACCCGTACAACATGGTCCGCGCCACCTTCGACGCCCTCAAAGAGCAGGACAGCCCCCGCTCGGTCGCCGCACGTCGCGGCATGAAAGTGTCCGAACTGCAGGCTCGCCGCCGTGATGCCGACAGCGACGCAGTGGCGACCGCCGCTGCCGATGAAGCGGCTGCGGCGCCAGAAGTGGAGGCCGCCGGTGCCTGATTATCGCATCACCGAAGGCGCGAAAAAGGCGCAAGAGGCTGGGCGCCCCACTATCACGGTGGAGCAAACCGGCTCGCCGATCCGCCGGCCTAAAGAGCAGCGCGACACGCTGAAGGGCCTGGGGCTCAACAAGATGCACCGCCGCCGTACGCTGGAAGACACCCCCGCGGTGCGTGGCATGATCGCCAAGGTGCACCACATGGTGCGCGTGGTGGAGGACTAATCGATGAAGCTGAACGAGTTGTCCGACAACCCGGGCGCCAGCAAGAAACGCAAGCGCGTCGGCCGCGGCATCGGTTCGGGCATGGGCAAAACGTCCACCCGCGGTGTGAAAGGTCAGAAGTCTCGCTCAGGCGTGGCGATCAAAGGCTTTGAGGGCGGGCAAATGCCCATCCACATGCGCCTCCCCAAGCGCGGCTTTTCCAACCGTGCGTTCGCCAAGCGCCTCAACATCGTCTCCCTCGGCCGCCTGCAGCAGGCGGTGGACGCCGGCAAGCTCGCCGCCAACGCCGACGTGGATGTTGCCGCCCTCGTGGCTGCGGGCGTTCTGCGCCGCGCCAAGGATGGTGTGCGCGTGCTCAGCGATGGCGAGCTCACCACACCGCTGAAGCTGTCGGTCTGGGGCGCCTCCAAATCTGCCGTGGAGGCGGTGGAGAAGGCCGGTGGCTCCGTGACGATCCTGAAGCCGGCACCCGCCGCCGAGGGATAAGCACAATCCGATGCGCGACGGCTGGGTGTTCATCATCGCCTTTGCCGCCGGCGTCGGGATCCCGATCATGGCAGCGCTCAACGGCGGACTGGGAACGCGCCTAGGCAACCCAGTCATAGCGGCTGCCGTGCTGACGTTGGTAGCCTTCCTGACCGTGATGATCATCCTCACTGTCACCGGGTCGTTCAGCTCCAGCGCGCAATGGCCAGCACCGGCACTCCATTACACCGCTGGCCTTTTCGCGTCCGTCTACTTCGTCTCCATCACCTTTGCGGCACCGCGCATCGGCGTTGGGAACGCCATTGTGATGGTGCTGGTGGGACAAGTGATCTGCGCCGCCATCATCGACCACTTCGGTTTGCTGGGCGTGCCCCGCGCTCCCATCGACGTGTCTCGCGCTGCCGGCGTGCTCTTCGTTGTCGTCGGCGTTTTTCTGGCGCGACGCACCAGCTAACGCCGGTTAGCTCGGCGACGCCTCCGGCCGCGCCTCGACCCTGTCGGTTCCGCACCGCGACGTCAAAGTGCGCATGACGCGATTAATTCCCGACAAGCTGAAGCGGGCCAGCCGCTCACGGGCAAGGCCGCGGATCGTCAGGGACGAGCCATCGGAAATGGCGCGGATAAAGTCAGGCCCAGGGGAGGGGGCGGCGACGCTCTCGTCATCCTCGGTCAGTTCAAAGCGCACATTAAAGATCGCCACGCCGTGCCGAGTGTTCACCTCCAGCGGTGTGGGTCCCAAGCGCCCCGATTCGGCAATGCGGCGCGCATCGGCACCGGAAAGAACAATCATGAGGTCCGTGTCAGCCGAGCACGACAGTTCAATGCGCACCCGCGCATTCGACGCACGTTCAGACGCCATGGCGCTATCTCCGCTCGCACGGACGGCCCATCGCGCTTCCGCGTCCTGGACGCCAACCGCGGACGCAACGAGAACGGCACCAAAGCCTGCCAAAACGGATGTGAACTTCATGAACGCTCTCCCCCAGCCTCAGTCCCACAAATCGCTTATGCGCAAAACATTCAACTGCGTCGCACAACAACGCGGTGGGTGTGTGTCCGCGCCGCGCCTTGCATAGCAATGCGCAGCCGTTACATCACCAAGACCCCGTGACACCGTGAGCCCGCCGCGCTAGGAGAGCGGGCTCAAAAATTTCATAATGACAACGCCCGGCGACGCAGTGTCTGCGTGAGTTCCGCCGAGGCGCCCACCGGAGCGATCCATGGCATCAGCCGCCGAACAGCTCGCCGCCAATCTCAACTTCCGCTCTTTTGCCAAAGCGGACGAGTTGAAGAAGCGGATTTGGTTCACCCTGGCCGCCCTCGTGGTATACCGGCTGGGCACCTACATCCCGCTTCCCGGCATCGACCCTGTCGCCCTCGCGCAGGCTTTTGAGCAAGCGCAGTCCGGCCTCATCGGTCTGTTCAACGTGTTCGCCGGCGGCGCCGTTGGCCGCATGGCGATCTTCGCGTTGGGGATCATGCCCTACATCTCGGCGTCGATCATCATCCAGCTTCTGACCACCGTCGTGCCGCGGCTGGAGCAGCTGAAAAAAGAAGGCGAGCAGGGCCGCAAGACCATCAACCAGTACACCCGCTACGGCACGGTGATCCTGGCAACGATACAAGCCTACGGCATTTCGGTCGGTCTTGAGGCAGCCGGCACCATCGTGACCGATCCGGGCTGGTTCTTCCGCTTCACGGCCGTCGTGACGCTGGTGGGCGGCACGATGTTCCTGATGTGGCTTGGCGAACAAATCACCTCGCGCGGCGTCGGCAACGGCATTTCGCTGATCATCTTTGCCGGCATTATCGCCGAACTTCCCGCTGCCCTCGCCGGCACGCTGGAGCTTGGCCGACAGGGCGCGCTCTCCACCCCGATTATCCTCGCCGTCATCTTGATGGCGGTCGTGGTGATTGCGCTGATCGTGTTCGTGGAGCGCGCCCAGCGCCGGCTGCTGATCCAGTATCCGCGGCGCCAAGTGGGTAACCGCATGTTCCAGGGCGACAGCTCGCATTTGCCGCTGAAGCTCAACACAGCTGGCGTGATCCCGCCCATCTTTGCCTCCTCGCTGCTCCTCGTTCCGGCAACGCTCGGCAGCTTCGGCAACCAGCAAGGCGGCGGCGTGCTTGGCACCATTCAGGCGCTGCTCGGCCACGGCCAGCCGCTCTATATGCTGCTATACGCTGGCATGATTGCGTTCTTCGCGTTCTTCTACACCGCCATCGTCTTCAACCCGTCCGACACTGCGGACAACCTCAAGAAGCACGGCGGCTATATCCCGGGCATCAGACCTGGCGAGCGAACAGCGCAGTACATCGACTTTGTGCTGACACGGATCACCGTGGTCGGGGCCATCTACCTTGTCTTGGTCTGTCTGCTGCCTGAATTCCTAATTTCGGCAACGGCTGTGCCATTTTATTTCGGCGGCACGTCACTTCTGATTGTCGTGAGCGTGACAATGGATACAGTGTCCCAGGTGCAAGGGCATTTGCTGGCCCACCAATATGAAGGGCTGGTGAAACGGTCCAAGCTCAAAGGGAAACGTCGATGAGGCTCATCCTCCTCGGCCCTCCAGGGGCCGGTAAGGGTACACAGGCGAAAATCTTGATGGAGCGACACTCCATCCCGCAACTTTCGACTGGCGATATGCTGCGCGCAGCGGTGAAGGCTGAAACCCCCGTAGGTCTGCGTGCCAAAGACATCATGGCCCGCGGCGACCTTGTCTCCGACGATGTGGTGAACGAGATCGTTGCGAACCGGATCGTCGAGGACGATTGCGCGAAAGGCTTCATCCTTGACGGCTTTCCGCGCACGGTGGCGCAGGCTGAGGCCCTCACAAAAATCATGGCAGACGCCGGTCTCTCGCTCGACGCCGCGCTGGAGCTGCAAGTGGACGAAGACGCTTTGGCCGCGCGGGTAGAGACCCGGCGCGCCCAATCTGGCGACCAGGTTCGCGAGGACGACACCGTTGAGGCGCTGCGCCACCGCTTGGCGGTGTACCGCGCGCAAACAGCTCCGCTGATCGCGTTTTACAAGGGCGTCGGCAAGCTCGTCAGCGTGGATGGCATGAAGCCCATCGACGAGGTGACCGCCGACATCGCAGCTGCTCTCAAGGCAGCCGCCTGACCACTTGACGCACATGTGCGGCTGGGTTTACGACGCGCAGGTCTGCGGTGCGCTTGCGCGCCGCGCTTTGCGTTGCATATAGCAAAAAACGGTTTGCCGCGGGCGCGCTGGCTAACTGATGGACCAACGCGATTTTAGTTGCCGGACACGCACCGGTCATGAACGAACAATCACCGGCGGCGCCGGTCTGGAGGCAAAGTGGCACGTATCGCGGGCGTGAACATTCCCACCGGCAAACGGGTGGAAATCGCACTGCAGTATATTCACGGCATCGGTCCGTCGAAGGCGAAAGAGATCATCGAGAAGATCAACATCACGCCGGATCGGCGGGTGAACGATCTGTCCGACGCCGAAGTACTGATGATGCGTGAGGTCATCGACCGCGACTATATGGTCGAGGGTGACTTGCGTCGTGAAACGGCGATGAACATCAAACGCCTGATGGACTTGGGTTGCTATCGCGGGCTGCGCCATCGCCGCGGTTTGCCCGTGCGCGGTCAACGCACGCACACCAACGCGCGCACCCGCAAAGGCCCCGCCAAGCCCATCGCCGGCAAGAAGAAATAGTCAGGATCAGAGAGCTCCATGGCCAAGGAAGCACGGCGGGTCAGTCGCCGCGAACGCAAGAACATCACGTCGGGCGTCGCGCACGTGAACGCCTCTTTCAACAACACGAAGATCACCATCACCGACGCGCAGGGCAATGCCATCTCATGGTCCTCGTCCGGTTCGATGGGATTTAAGGGCTCGCGTAAATCGACCCCTTATGCTGCGCAGGTCGCCGCCGAAGATGCCGCCAAGAAGGCATCAGAGCACGGCATGCGTACGCTGGAAGTGGAAGTCACCGGACCCGGCTCGGGCCGCGAAAGCGCACTGCGTGCATTGCAGGCATCCGGCTTCACCATTACGTCTATCCGCGATGTCACGCCGATCCCGCACAATGGCTGCCGCCCGCCGAAACGGCGCCGGGTCTGACATTATTCAATTGGGTGCATGATGTGCACCGGCCGCGTGTCCGCTCGGATGCGCGGCTAAGCTCCGTTGGAGCGCAACGCATGAGGCATGGATTGTGACGACCAATCAGAAGAACTGGCAGGAACTGATCCGTCCCAACAAGCTGGACGTGGTGCCGGGCTACGACCCGCGGCGCATCGGCTCGGTGGTGGTGGAACCGCTGGAGCGTGGCTTCGGGCTCACGCTCGGAAATGCGCTGCGCCGGGTTCTTTTGTCTTCCCTCCAAGGCGCCGCTGTCACCTCGGTGCAGATCGACGGCGTGCTGCACGAGTTCTCGTCGATGTCCGGCGTGCGCGAGGATGTGACCGACATCATCCTCAACATCAAAGAGATCGCTGTGCGCATGGCGGGCGAGGGCCCCAAGCGTATGGTGCTGCGCAAGCAAGGCCCCGGCCCGGTGACCGCTGGAGACATCCAGACCGTCGGCGACGTGTCGATCCTGAACTCCGACCACGTCCTGTGCACGCTGGACGAGGGCGCGGACATCCGCATGGAGTTCTCTGTCGACACCGGCAAGGGCTACGTGCCGGCTGACCGCAACCGTCCCGAAGATGCCGCCATCGGCCTGATCCCGGTCGATTCGCTCTATTCGCCCGTCAAGCGCGTGTCTTACCGCGTGGAGAACACCCGTGAGGGTCAGATCCTCGACTACGATAAGCTGACCATGCAGGTAGAAACCGACGGCTCTGTGTCGCCAGAAGATGCGGTCGCTTACGCCGCGCGCATTCTCCAGGATCAGCTGTCGATCTTCGTGAACTTCGAAGAGCCCATGAAGCCGGAGGTCCGCGACGAGGTTCCGGAGCTAGCCTTCAACCCGGCGCTTCTGAAAAAGGTCGACGAGCTCGAATTGTCGGTCCGCTCGGCGAACTGCCTGAAAAACGACAACATCGTCTACATCGGCGACCTCATCCAAAAGTCGGAAGCCGAAATGCTCCGCACCCCGAACTTTGGCCGCAAGTCGCTGAACGAGATCAAAGAGGTGCTCGCGCAAATGGGCCTGCACCTTGGGATGGACGTTCCCAACTGGCCGCCCGAGAACATCGAAGAGCTTGCGAAGCGCTACGAGGACCATCCCTACTAATCGGATCGCCACACGGTGATCCGCCGCCCCTCAGGCAACTGGGGGCGGCACGCGCGAACGCCGGATGCGCACCGGCAACACAAGCATGGAGGGCGCGATGCGTCACAAGAAGCAAGGCCGTAAACTCAATCGCACCTCCAGCCACCGGCTGGCGATGTTCGCTAACATGTCCGCATCCCTCATCGAGCATGAGCAGATCGTGACGACGCTGCCGAAGGCAAAAGAACTGCGGCCCTTCGCGGAAAAGCTTGTGACGCTTGCCAAGCGCGGCGACCTGCACGCGCGCCGTCAGGCCATCTCCAAAGTCCGCGACGTGGCGATGGTTGGCAAACTGTTCGACACCATCGGCCCGCGCTACGAAAGCCGCACTGGCGGCTACACCCGCATCATGAAGGCCGGCTTCCGCTACGGCGATAACGCGCCAATGGCCGTCATCGAGTTTGTGGACCGCGATGAAGACGCCCGCGGCGCCGCCGACCGTGCCCGCCTGGAGGCGGAAGAGGCAGCCGAGGCGTAAGCCCGTGTCGTCGGCGTTCCGGGCACTTCACCAGCCGGGCAACCCCTTCATCCTTGCCAACGCTTGGGATGTGGGGAGCGCACGCATGCTGGCCGCCCTCGGCGCCGAAGCCATCGGCACCACATCGGCCGGCCACGCCTTCACCCTCGGCGAGGCTGACATGGGCGTCACGCGCGACCAAGCCATCAGCCACCTTGGTGATCTCGCCGCGGCGACACAATTGCCCGTGTCCGGTGACTTGGAAAACGGCTTCGGTGACGACCCAGCCATCGTCGCCGAGACCATCAGGCTCGCCGCCGAAGCAGGCGGGGCAGGCTGCTCCATCGAGGACGTCTTCCCGCCGGCCCCTCACGCCTACGACCGCGCAGCGGCCGTCGCGCGCGTCAAAGCCGCTGTGGAGGCCGCGCGGGCGCTCGCCGACGACTTTGTGGTGGTCGCCCGCGCCGACGGCGTCATGCACGGCCTCTATGATCTCGACGAGGCTTTGTGGCGCATCAAAGCGTACGAAGACGTCGGCGCCGACTGCGTATACGTCCCTGCGCCCGGCGACGCGGACGCGCTGGAGCAAGTTGTCAAAGCGGTCAACGTCCCCGTCAACGCGCTTGCAGTGGGGAAAATCGGTAAACTCGGCCGAAAAGGGCTGGCAGACATCGGGGTCTGTCGCATCTCCGTGGGCGCCGCGTTAGCACGCATGGCCCACAAAGTGCTGCACGATGAAGCGCTCGCCATGTTCAGCGACGGCGTCTTTGGAGCGCACAAGATGCTGCTCGGCCCCACAACGGACGACTTGCTGAAACGCGGCGCACGCTAACCGGCCCAGATAAAGCCGTCTGAGTCGGCGCATCGCTGGCGGCAGAACTTTGCTAAGGTCTCGCTCAGTGGGAGGCCAGGAGGCACCCACCAATCGCGGGCCAGCCGCCGCACTCCACCGCGACAATTGCGAACCCGACGCATCCCGCCGCATACTCACCGCCACACAGCGCGGAGAGAACCTCAGTGGATGAGCGTTGGCATAGGGCGGAAGTCGACACGCCGGTCCCGTTTCGCTGGAACCTCGCAAAGCGCGAGCAACTTGGGCGCCTGGTTGGCGACGAGCCATGGCCCGCGGTGCCCTATCTCGACGAACTGCGCGAGATATCGGCAAAGGTGGTGGCACGCGCCGGCGACGCGGACCTCGTCTTCGTGGGCCGCTCGCCGGAAAAGCTGTTCGATTACCTAAGCGGGGTTTTCGGTGAGACACGCGCCAAGGAGCGGCTCACCCTGTTTCAGCTTTCGCACCACGATAGCCGGGCAGACGGCCCGGCCGAGATGGTCTGGCTCGGCGGCTATCTGATAGCGGAGCGGCTGTCGCCTCACCAAATCGTCGAGCGAGACCGACCGATCCGCTTTGTCGATTTAGTGGCGTGGGGTGGCACGTTTCACTTTGTGTTGGCGCTGATGCAGTGGTGGGCCAAGGAGTACGAAGTCCCTTGGAACGAATGCGCCCGTCGCATCGGATTCATCGGGCTCACCCGGCAAGAAAAGAACTCCCCCAACACCTGGCGCTGGTATCAAAAGCCGCCGTGGAGCACGAAAGCCCGCGACATCCCGGCGTCAAGCGTCTCGATCTCGTCAATGATGTGGGACGTGCTGTGCAACGACGAACCAAAGGTCACTCACTCGTTCCCAAACCGGCTGTGGGGCACGAACCTACCGGCAATTCCGCCAAGGGACGAGCGCAAGCTGCAGGGTCTGAGGCTCGCCCTGTCGCTCTACGATACGGGATCGCAGCGAGCTGAACGGCAAAACTTCGCCGCCTCGCTCGCGCAGCAGCACGAGTTCAGGCAGCCCTTCGTGCGAACACTCGCCCACGCTCTCAAGTCGGGAAGCTAGCGAGGAAACCGGTCTTGCTGGATCACGCGCATAACGCCGCACACCCAAGCCGCTGAGTGGTGCCATGTTCGTACTGGTCCCTGTGTCATCGACGAACACCAGGCGTTGGACATCGAGCTCTGTCTGATGCGCGCCAGTGACGGCGGCGCCGTGCGACATCGATCCGGGTCTCATCGTTTGCCAGCGCGGCTATACTTAAACGTCATGCCCTCAGCAGGGAGCAAACGCCAGCGCGCCATGTGGCTGGTGTTGACGCCGCTTGCGGCCAACCCCGCAGCGCCCGCTTCAGGCCACCAAATCCCATCCAAAAGATGGTCTCCGAACTGCCGCTAAGCGCCGACAGCGCGTTAGACGTTTCGTGCCGGTCAAAAAGTCGTGGGCCGACATCTGTGGCCCATCGGCGGCCGCGGTCAGCCTGGATTGGCCGTCCGCGACTCGGCCGATGGCGGGGCAGGCCGCACGATGCGCAACAAGTGCGCAATGTCCTTCAGCATCACCTTGAGGTGGGCGACTTTCTTGCGCCGCACCAGCTGCTTGTTCATGTACGCCTCAAACGTGAGCTGCTGCACATCCTTGTCGGCGCACATGGTCACAAAGCGCTCGCGACGCTTGTCGTTGGAATACCAAAACCACTGCAGCACACCGAGCGCCATGAACACCCGGCCATGGTCCTTCATGAAACGCTTTCGCACCTTGGCGAGCGCCGCCCCTTTGCCGGTGGCAAGCACCTCGTCCACTTCTTCGGCCGCGATCTGCCCGCTGGCCATGGCGTAGTAGATCCCTTCGCCAGAGCAGGGGGCCACAACACCCGCCGCATCGCCCACAACAACCACGTCGCGGCCATTGTCCCACACTTTCAGCGGCTTCAGCGGGATCGGCGCCCCCTCGGTGCGCACCGTCTGCGCATCGTTCAGTCCCGTCGTTTCGCGCAGCTCCCGCACTGCCGAGCGCAGCGAAAACCCCTTATGGGCTGAGCCAACGCCAATACTCGCCGTCTTTCCGTGCGGGAACACCCAGGCATAAAAGTCCGGCGAGAGCTTGCCCTGATAATAGACCTCGCAGCGCTCGCCATCATACGCCTCGGGATCAACCCCCTCGGGCGTCTCAATGATCTCATGATAGGCAAAGACACTCTTGGTGATTGCGCCATCAAGGCCTTGCCGCGCGACCAGCGAGCGTGCCCCGTCAGCTCCGATCACCACCTTGCAGCGCACGCTCACCGGGCCGTCAGCGCCCTTGTAGGTGACGACAGGCTCGCCGGTGTCCGCATGGTCCAGCTGAATGAAGACGCCGTTGCGCCAGGTGGCACCGGCATCAGCCGCGCGGTGGCGTAAAAAGTCATCGAACTTTTCGCGGTCCACCATGCCGACATAGCCGTTCTCAATCGGCATATCGACCTTGCGGTCCGTGGGCGAAATCATCCGCGCCGACGTAATGTGGGCGCACAACTGCTCGTCGGGGATCTCAAAGTCCTTGACCAACCGCGGCGGGATCGCTCCTCCGCACGGTTTGATGCGCCCCGCCTTGTCGAGCATCAACACAGAGCGGCCGGCTTCAGCGAGCTTGGCCGCGGCCGTGGCGCCGGCAGGGCCGCCCCCCACCACAACAACATCAAAGTCCGGATCGGCCATGGCGATGGATCCTTATGCAGGGAGCGCTTTGGCAGCGCTCTGGGTGGCACCGCGCGTGAGGCGAATGGCGAGGATGGACGCCGCGACAAACACGGCCGCTTCCAATAAGAAGACCGAGGCAAACGCTGAGGCCTCGGAAGTGAAGGTGCGCATGACATCAAGCTGCGCAGCACCGGCAAACATGCCGATGCCAAACCCAACCGCTTGCGCGAGCCCGAACGCCCCCATGCGCGTGCCTTCGCGGCGGCCGGCGCCAGAGCTTGCGACGGCAAACATTGACGCCAGCGCACCGCCGGCAAATAGCCCGTTGCCAAACCCAAGCGCCGCCACTGACCCGATCAGTTGCCCAGGCATCGCACCGAAACTGGAAAGACCGAGGCTGATCAGTGCGCTGGCCGACAAAAGGCATCCGCCAATGGTGAGCGAGAGGAGCGCGGCACGGGTGCCTTGGAAAATCCGTCCGATGATGGCAGCGGCGAGCATACCAAGGGGCACAGCCGCTTTGTGGTAGCCGCTGAAGGAGGTCGATTCGCCCGCATCAAGGCCATGCCGTGCGCCCAGGAATGCCTCAAACACCAGCTCCTGCATGTTGTAGGCGAACATGGAGATGAACACGAAAAGCGCGAAGTTGCGCACGCCGGGCTCCAAAAGCGTCGCAAACGCGGCTGAGAGCGGTGGCTTTGGCTCGGTCGACGCACTCTGCGCCACCGAGACCCCGCCGCGCTCGATGCCCAGCACCGCCAGCGTGCCGACGATCAGCGCCACAATGGCAATCGTGGTCGCGACGGACGTCAGCCGCTCGTAGGTGAAGGGCGTCATCGCTTTGCCGGCAAGGACGGTTGTGATGGCAAGCGCGGCAATCATGACGAACCACACAATGGTCGCTGCCGGCGCCCTCCGGCGCGGCGATACTGTCGTCGCGACCAGCGCAAACAGTGTGGTACCGCCTGTGCCGACCCCGACGCCCACGCCCACATAGCCAACGATGAGGAGCGGCAGAGCGTAGGCGGCACCGTTCGCGAGCCATGTCACACCGTACGCGACCAAAACACCCGACACCCCGCTCACGACGAGGCCAGCCACAATGAACGGCATGCGGCGCGATGCGCGGTCCGACAACGCCCCCGCCAGCAGCCGCGACAGCTGCGCCGCGTAATAGATCCCCACCAGGCTACCAGCGATGATGGCGAGGAAGCCCAGCTCATTTTGCATGATCCGCGGCAGTGTCGTGATCGGCAGAACCGTCCCCGCCACCACAGCCGCCTGTGCAACGCCGAAGCGCAGAATGGTCAGCCAGGCGCGCACTGCCTCCATCAGGCAAACACCCCGTTGAGCCCCACGGCGCACGCCATCATGCCAAGGACGTAAAGCGTTGTGCCGGTCGCGTTATACCAGGACGCTTTCTCGCGCGGCGCGGCCACCAGGCGCCGCATCAGCAAAACCTGGCCGAGCAACAGCGCCGCCACGACGGTCGCTGTGACCGGCATCTGCCACACGATCAGGCACGCGATCACCGCCACCTGGGCCCCAGCCATCACTACACACGCCAGCCAAGCCGCCGGGCCAGCGCCATAACGCGCCGGGATGGAGCGCACACCGCTCTGCCGGTCGCCGTCGATGGACTTGAAGTCGTTCAGCGTCATGATCCCGTGCGCGCCAACGCTGTACAGCACCGCAAGCACGATGATTTCAGTGCCCGGCAGCGCATTCAGCATCACCGCCGCGCCGGTGAACCAAGGCAGCCCCTCATAGCACGCGCCAACGGCAGCGTTGCCCCACCATCCGTCCTTCTTCAGCCGGAAGGGGGGCGCGCTATAGGCCCAAGCCAGCGCCAACCCGATAAGGGTCGCCACAAATCCCCAAACCCCCAGAAGCATCGCTACAATCAGCGAAAGCCCGGTCCACGCGATCGCCACATAAAGGCCCCATCGGCCGGGGAGGCGGCCCGACGGGATCGGCCGATCAGGCTCGTTGATCGCGTCCACATCGCGGTCGTACCAGTCGTTGACCGCCTGCGAGGCCGCGCAGACCAAAGGTCCGGTCAGAACAATGCCGGCAATCAGGCGAACGGGATCGACCGCCGCACCGGAGGAGATGACCCCGCACGCGAACGCCCACATGGGGGCGAACCAAGTGATGGGGTGCAGCACCTCCAATACCACAGCGGGCCGCGGCCACTGGGTTTGGGCAGACATCAAGCTCACAATCGTCAACTCCCATTGACGCAAACACTGTAAACCTAATTTGCCGGTGGGGTCGACCGAAAACCGCGTGGAAGGTTCGATCCTCTAGTGGGGACGATGCCGACGCGCGCTAATCGTTGGAGCGGGCCATCTCGATCGTCTCTTCGATAGCGTCGGCCGCCCAGTCGCCATCGTCTGTGTTGACTGGCTCACGGGGGTCAAGTGGCCGCTGCGACGGCGGTGCGATCGCGGGCGCAGATTGCGGTGCGAAATGCACATCGCGCTGCGGGTAGGGAATCGTAATCCCAGCCGCGCGGAACGCTTCCCAAATACCGGTGAGCACTTCGCTGCGGATCACGAAGCCACTCATCGTTGCCCTGAGATCGATGTAGTAACAAACACGAAGATTTACGGAGGAGTCCGCGAACTCGTCGACCGTCACCATCGGTGGCGGTGCTTTCACAACCCCAGGATGCTCCCTCAGAACGCGCAAAACCACCTGGACCGCCTCAGAGGGGTTGTCGTCGTAGCCAATCCCCACGGGCAAAATCACGCGCATGAGCGAGTTGGAACGGGTCCAGTTGGTGAAGGTGTCCGAGATTAGGGCGCTGTTGGGCACGATGAGATCAAACTCATCGAAAGTGCGCATTCGCATCGACCGGATGCCGATCTGAGTGACCGTCCCGCTGTCGGTCCCCACGGTGACAATATCACCGACACGAAGCGGACGCTCAACGAGCAGCAAGAGGCCCGAAATGAAGTTGTTGACGACGTTTTGAAGGCCAAAGCCGATGCCCACACCGAGCGAAGCGGCAAAGACAGTGAGCGTCGTGACGTCGAAACCGATGGCGGACAGGGTGAGCAGGACGCCAAGTACGATGACCACATACTGCGCGAACACCGACAGGCTTTGGCGAATACCAACGTCTCGAAGCCGCCCGAACACGACACTGTACGCAATCCGGCGGCTCCACGCGCCAACCCAAAACACCAACGCCAGCGCCAAAATGGCAAAGACGATGCTCCCCACGGTGTAGTTGGTGTCGCTGGCCGTGAACACGGTCATGTTCCAAAACGCAATGACCTCACGCAGCAGCGGCGTTTCATTGCTCCAGCGATAGATTCGCGCGGCAACAGCCACAGCCACGAAGATCAAAAGCGCTTGAAGGCTCCGCTCAGCAGGCCGCAAAGCATTGGTTTGAACGAAGTACGCCCGTTCCGGATCGCTTTCCCGAATTTTGAGAGCGATGGAATTGATGCCGTCGTGAATGATGCCGAGGACCAGCGCGGCGATCGCGATGATGGCAACGGCAACACCAAGATCCACCAGCATTATCGCCGCAAGGTTGGAATAGCCTGCGAGCCCGGTCACGCCCGTCACAATGAGTGCTGTCGGCGCCAACAACGACAGCCCCGCACTGGCAAGGTTTTGAAGCCGCGCGAGCCCACCGCCTGATGCTGCGAAAAAGAACACGAACAGCAGCATTGGAAGGCCAGACAGCACAAATACTGAGTAGGCGATGCGATTGATGGCGCCTTGGGTCGACGGCAAGAGCGCTGTCTCCTGCAACACCACATAAGCCACAAGCACGACGGCTGTGCCCACTGTCGCGATCTCTGTCAGGCGCGTAATGGCCACACCGATCTTTCGCTGATCGCCCTCACTGCGGCGCGCCACAATCACTTGGGTCAAATCGCGCACAAGCGCGCCTGCGGCCGGGGTCAAGAGCAGCGGATAAATGGAGAACTCGGTGGTGGCACCCACATCGAAGCGCGCGCAATACAGCGCCCACACCGCCGCCGGCAGCAGCCAAAACAAATTGCGACGCAGCACCTCAAGCGGGATCTCGGTGGCCACGGTGGCTTTGGATTTGACAAACCGGAGCAGTATCTTTTGGCGCAGAAGCACAGCAGCGCCAAAGATGGCGAGCAATCCTGCCACGAAGACGAGACGGTCTCGATTGGACCCAAGCTGAAAGGCAGCTTTCACCTCATTCCAGCGCTGGCTATAAATCTGCCTTAGCTGATCAGGCAGCGATTGGACTTCGCTGGCCAGGCGGGCGCGCGCCAACTCATCGGTGCGAACCTCAGTGCGGACGAACAGGCCTTCGCGCTCGCGATCCGACCGCGCACGGTCAAGCTCCGTGGCAACAGCAGCCAGCTCGGTTTCCGCCACCGACAACTCAGCCGTCTGCCACTCCAGTAGCCGGCTAAGGTCGCGCAAGCGAGCCTCAAGGTCAGCCTGGCCGGCGGCTACGGCAGCACGGTTCGATCGCGCCGTTTGCTGACGGGCAATGCGCTGCAGATCAGCCAGCGCATTGGCCCCGCCCGCCGTCGCGGTGCTTCTGGCGCGCAACTCGTCTCTCCGCTCCGCCAAAGCCTCCAGCGCATCGTCATACAGCCTGATTGGCACGCCAGTCTCAGCCACAAGCAGCGCCAGTGCCTTACGAACCGACGTCGCCTCCCACAGCGCCAAATCCGTGTACCGCGCGTTGGAGCGCAACAACGCTTCATCGCTGCGCAGGCGCAAAAGATCGCGCTCAGCGCGCCCCGCTTCCGTGCCTGGCGTTAAGCTTGATGCCTCATTGGCAAGATCGAGCGCGGCGCGGGCCAACCGATCAATCAAGAGCTGCAAGCGGATCGCCACTGGTGCGTTCCGCGCCTGGTCGCTGCCATCAACCGCGCTCAGCGCAATGCCTTGCTGCACAATCAAGAGCCGCTCCCGGCGAAGGCTCAAGAAGTCATCGGACAGACTGCGATACTGCTCCAAACGCTCCAGAAGCCGTGCCGACTGCGCGCGCTGCTGCGCCCGCAAACCAAGCTCCACATCACCGATCAAGCCGCGCAGCGTGGTGGCTGGACCAGTGTAACGGGCCGCCGCGGACCGTAAAAACTCGTCTTGATCGTTAAGTCTGCGCTGCTGCTCCGACACGCGGCTGTTCAGCGTCACCAACCGGGCGCGGGCAATATCGACGTCCGATTGCGCCTCGCGCAACGCCGTGAGGCTTGTATCCATCGTGGCCGTGGCGTCGAGCTCAGCCAGGAGCGCGCTGTTGCTGGCTTGCTGGCGCTCGATGGCAGTGTCTAACGCCCGCTCTTCCTGGTTCAGCTGCGCAATGTTGGCGTTAAGCGCGACCAAGTCCGCTGTTTGCGCCACAGACGGCGTGACAAAAGTCGCCGCGACCAGGCACAGCAAGACCGCAACAGCAGCGAGCACGCTCCGCGCCATGACCAAACACCGCCTCCTTCAGGCTGCACCTTACACGCTCGTCCATCGCTTGCGGTGGGCAGGGAAGGGTGTCTAGAACGCGAATAGGGAGTTGCCAACACGGCGGCTCCATCAAAGCTGCACACTTCAGTCCCATCGGAGACCGACATGTTCGCGCGCTCAACTTTTCGCGCGGCCTGGCTTGCCATTGTGGTGTCCTTTGCCGGCGCACCTCAAGCCAAAACCGCTGATCTCACAATGGCATGCCTCGACCTGCCGGGCGTCATGGCCCACTGCCGGGCGGCGGCCACCGCCTTCACCGCGGCAACCGACCACACCGTCACCGTGCTCTCGGCTGAAGTCGCGGGCCGCGTATCGCTCGACCGGTATGAGGCGCTCCTCAGCATCGGCAGTGACAGCCTCGATGTTTTGCACTTGCCCGACATGTGGCTTCCGGTGATGTCGCAATATCTGTCGACGCTGCGGATCGACAAGGAAGCCAACATTCCGGCAATCCGCGAGATCGGCATGCTCGGCAACCGCCGCATCGCCGCGCCCGCCCACCTTGCCATCGGTGCCCTGTTTATCCGCGACGAAAGCCTCCCAGGCGAGCCCACCGTCTGGACCGACCTGCGCGATGGGCTGAGCGACCTGGACAATTGGAACGAAGGCCTGTTTTTCGGCGCCGGCGGCCCCGCACTCTTTCCGCTCGTGCTCGACTGGCTCTATTCCTTCGGGGCACTGTCGCTCAACGACGGCCTGCCGCTCGTGCAGGCGCTCGACGCGCTCGACCGCACCGTCACCGCCATCGGCACGGAGGACGTCACCGAGGCGAGCCCGTCAGACGCTGCCAACCGGTTTGTCGCTGGCGAGACCGCAGTGCTTTACGGCCGCAGCACCCAGGTCCCGGCCGTGTTTTCCAACGAGCCGACACAGGAAGTGTCTGTCACTGCACGCCCGCGCGCGGCCGACGCCGCGGACACCTCGCGCACACTCGCCAACGTGTGGCTATTCGGCGTGTCGCGCTACTCTGAAGATCAGGCCGCCGCCGCTGACCTCGTCGACTTCATGACGAGCGAAGACACGCAAAAGATCGGCGCAGTCGAACATGATTTGGCTCCCACCATCAGAACGCTCTATGATGATCCGGAGGTGCTTGAGACGCGTTCTGCCTCCATCGTCGCCGCGCGCCTCGACCGTCTCGCCCCCATCCCAGCTGAGCAGTATGGCAGCGCGCTTGTCGTCCTCGCCGACGACGTCGCCGCCGCCGTGCGCGACATGCTGCGCGGCGATAGCAACCCGGCCAACACGGCAGCCGCGGTGCGCATGGCCCACCGCCGCGCGGAGCGCATCCAATGACCCGCCCGTCGTTCGCCATCGCGTTCGCCATCGCAGCCCTTTTCTGGAGCCCCCACAGCGCCGTCGCGCAATCGCCGGATGCGCCAGAGGAAATCCAGCTGGATGCTCCCGTCGAAGCCCCGCTGGATGCCGCAGCGCAAGTCCAGCCGGGCGCTGCAGTCGAAGCCCAGGCAGGTGCTCCAGCTGAAGCCCAAGCGGACGTCGAGGTCGGTCAGGCCACCGAAAGCGCAGCGGAAGCCAACCTCCAACTGAGACCGCTCAATGTGGCGGTGCTCGACAACGCGCCCGGATTTTCCATCGCCGGCCGGTTCGGGTCGCGACGCGGGTTCGACGTCGATCTCGCGCTCGCGATCTGCGACATCATCGGCACGCGCTGCGCGCTCAAGCCCATGGAGGCGGGCCAACTCGTCCCCGCCCTCGAAGCGCGCAATGTCGATTTTGCAGTGGCAAGCCAAGTTTCCGCCGGGCTCGCGGCCGACCCCGTTGTTGCCAGCGTCCCCTATCTGGTGCTGCCTATGCGCGTGGTGCTGCGCGAGAGTGACAACCTGCCGGTCCCCGGCGTTCCGTTCGACGGCCGAATGGCAGCGCTCACCGGCACGCCGCAGGCCGCTCTGGCACAAACCATCTATCCAGGCCGGGTTGCGCTCTACGCCAACTCCGAGGAACTTTGGATCGACCTCGCGCTGGGCCGCCTCGTTGGCGTGTTTGCGCCAGCCCTTGTCGCGCAAGCCGACTTCTTGTCCATGCCCATCGGCAACAGCTTCAAAGCGATGCCACTGCCAGTCAGCGCCGCAGATGGAAAGCGCGATGCGGTCATCCTCATGCGGGCCCGAGATCGCGAACTCGTCGTCGCGGTCAACGATGCACTGTCGACCCTAGTCGGGGGCGAAGACTTCTTTGCGAGTATCGAACGCTACCTCGACCCAACGCTCGTCGATGTGCCGCTCGAAACCGAGGAAACCGGCAACTGAACGTCGCTGCGCCGAGCACCATTGACTTTGCCCGAATCAGTTGAATGCGATTCAGTTGTTAGTGATTCGTTCCACCGAACAAACCGCGATCACGAAAGCGAAATGCCCCCACCAGTGCGGTCGGTATTGATCCATTTCGCGTTCACGTGAAAACCTGACCCAGAACCAGGGTCCGGAAACAGCGCACCACAGCATCGCACAGGGGACATGAAATGACCTTCGCCATCCAAGCGGTAGACTTTCAGGCACCCGACGCCCCGCAAACGTTCGCTCGCTCGCTCCACGAAACCGGCTTTGCGGTCCTCGCAAACCACCCATTGACGCCCGATCAGATCGACGCCGCTTATGCCGCATGGGGCACCTTCTACGCCCACGATGCGGCCGACAAAGCCACCTACCAGACGCCCCAAGCTGACCCGTCAGGCTACTTCCCGTTCCGCTCCGAAAACGCCAAGGGCGCGGCGCAAAAAGACCTCAAAGAGTTCTTCCAGGTCTATCCCGACACCCCGCTTCCCGAAGGCACCACCGACATCACCCGCCAGCTCTACAGCGGCCTCACAGGCCTGGGCCAAACCCTCCTCGGCTGGATCGAGGACCACACACCGCCACAGGTGCGCGACACCTTTTCCGCGCCGCTGCCCAAAATGCTGGAAGGCTCGGACCAATCGATGCTGCGCATCTTGCACTACCCCGCACAGGATAACATCGTGGTGGAGGAGGGCGCTGTGCGCGCCGCGGCCCATGAGGACATCAACCTCATCACGCTCCTGATTGCCGGCTCCGCGCCCGGCCTCCAGGCCCAGGACGCGTCGGGCACCTGGCACGAGGTCCCGTGCGATCCCGGCATGATCGCGGTCAATATCGGCGATATGCTCCAACTTGCCTCCGGCGGCTACTACCCCTCCACCACGCACCGCGTCATCAATCCCGACACCGGGGGCGGTGCGCGCTTCTCCATGCCCATGTTCGTCCACCCACGCCCCGACGTGGCGCTGAGCGCCGACAAAACAGCCGGCCAATACCTCGCCGAACGCCTCCGCGAAATCGGCCTCGCCAGCTAGCCGGGCAGCGCGCCCATCACTTTTTGCCTGGCGCGCCGCTTGCTCGCACCACACCCAGCTAGCCAAGCCGGCGCGCGCATCGCTAAGCTGCCGGCAAAGACGTAATAGTTGAGATGGAGCACATCCCATGAAGTCCCTTGCGTTCGCCCTTGCCGGCGCTGTCGCCCTCGTCGCCCTGCCGGCCGCCGCCGAAGACTTCCGCCCCGCCGTCGTGTTCGACATGGGCGGCAAGTTCGACAAGTCCTTCAACGAAGGCGTCTGGAACGGCGTGAAGCGGTTCATGGACGAGACCGGCGTTGAAGTGATGGAGTTCGAAGTCACCAACGAAGCCCAACGCGAACAAGCCATCACGCGCATGGCCCAGCGCGGCGCCACCGTTGTGCTGGGTGTCGGCTTTGCCCAGGCCGACGCCATCGACAAAGTCGCCCAGGAATTCCCCGACAAGCAGTTCGCCATCATCGACGTCTCCTGGCTCGATCAGCCCAACCTGCGCCAGTACGCCTTTAAGGAGCACGAAGGCAGCTTCCTGGTGGGCGTCGCAGCGGCCGAAGCCAGCGAAAGCGGCACCGTCGGCTTCGTCGGCGGCATGGACATCCCGCTCATCCGCAAGTTCGCCTGCGGCTACGCCCAGGG
>CAKZYH010000091.1 GCA_937884725.1 uncultured Paracoccaceae bacterium | reverse complement strand
ACAACTCTTTGATGCGCTGCGTGTCGTAGGCGGAGAGGCCGGCAAACACGAGCACACCGATCACCGATACGGCAAAAGCCAGCGCGGACGAAGCCAGGAAGATGTTCACGATCGAGGCGAGGATCACGCCGATCAGACCCATGAACAGGAAGCTACCCCAGCCGGTGAGGTCCTTCTTCGTGGTGTAGCCCCACAGCGACAGCGCGCCGAACGAGGCGGCCGTGATGAAGAACACGCGCGCGATGCTCTCGGACGTGTAGACCAGGAAGATCGAGGACAGCGACACGCCCATGATCGCGGCAAACGCCCAGAAGGTCATTTGCGCAGCGCCGGTGGACATTTTGCCAATGCGTGCGCCGAGGAAGAAGATGAAGCCGAGCGGCGCAAGCATCACCACCCACTTTAGCGGTGAGCCGTACAACGCCTGACCGAGGCCAGTCAGCATGGTGCCGTTGCCGAATTGTGCAACAGCAGCGTTCGGGTCGGTGGTTGTTGCCAAGTTGGCAATCGCAAGCGCGGCCACGCCAGTGATAACCAGGCCGATCGCCATGTAGTTATAGACCGACAGCATGTAGCTGCGCAGGCCCATATCGATGCTGGCATCAGCAACGGGTGCGGCCCCCATCGTCGGCCGCGCGTAAGGGTTACGGTCGAAAGGTGCCATTTCAATCCCTAAGGTTGGGCGGCGTTGCATGCTCCTCCAGCAAGCCGCGTGACACTAAGGCGCGAGGTGCGCCGAGACTTGTGAACGCCGACACATTGGTCGACATCGCCAATATGGGCAGCCAGGGCGGGCTGCGCAAGAAAATCCGGGCGGTTTTTCAGCGCCTCACCGTCCATCCTCCTGGGCCGAAGCTGACCTCCATTTTCAGCCAACAGCGCGGGCATGTGTTGAAGCTTTTCTGCCCCAATTTGGCCATCTTGCCCGGCCGCACCCCTGGCGCAGTTCGCACACTGGGACCAAGAGGTGTGCGGTGCTTAGGGTGCTCGAGGAAAACTCGCCACAACAATTTTCGGTCGCTGCGCAGCGTGCCACGCCGGCGCACAACGACTGCGCTGAGGAGCGGTCGCGCAACGCGCAGATCATCAGTCATCTGGCCACATTCGCGCTCATGCTGGACGAGCGCGGCCGGCTCAGCACTATGGATCCGCGGCTGGCCGAATGGCTTGGCCTTGCGCCAGAGGCGTGGCGCGGCACACCCGTCTGGGAATTACCCTTGTTCGCCAAAGAACCCGCCGCCCAGTCCGCCCTCATGGGCGCGATCCTGGAGGGTGAGCGTGGTCGCCGCACGGCCCAGTTCGAAACGACCATCAATCCCGCCGGGGCACAACCCATGCCGCTCCTGTGGCACATTGGCGCCGTCTACGACAGGCATCACCGGCTCAGCGAATTTGTGCTCTCGGCGAAGGATATTACTGGCCAAGAGAAAGTCCGCCGGGCGCTCGCCCGCAGCAACGCTCTCCTGGACTCCGCCCTCAACGCCGGCCGGCTCGGCGTCTACGAATTTTACCCCGCGACCGAAGACGTCTTCTGGAGCGGAACGTTGCGCAAGATCTGGGGCCTCGACCCGTCCGAACAGCCCACGGCCAGCACCATCTTCGATCTCATCCACCCGGACGATCGCGGGGCCCATTTCGCTGACTTGCAAAGGGCGATGACACCGCCGGGTCCCGGCATCCACACGATGGACCTGCGCTTCTGGCACCGCCCCTCACAGTCCTACCGCTGGATCCACACCGACGGCGAAGTAACATTCCGCAACGGCCAGCCCGAGCGGATCATAGGCATCGTGGTCGACATCACCGACAAGCGGCGGAGCGAGGAACAGCGCGAAATCCTGATCCACGAGCTTAACCACCGTGTGAAGAACATTTTTGGCATCTTGCACGGGATGGTCGGCATGACCGCGCGCACCAGCGACACGCCAGATGCGATGGCCGAGGCGCTGAGGGCGCGAATCTCATCAATGGCGCGCGCCCACGACATCATCCGCCCCGCCATCACCCTTGAGGACGTCCGCCGCCCATCGGTCGACATGAGAGACCTCATCGAGGCCGTCGTCCGCCCGCACATCGGCGAACAGCACACGCTAACCCTCGACGGCGCCCCATTCGACTTGCGTGCCCACGGCACAACCTCGCTCGCTCTCTTGCTGCACGAACTCACAACCAACGCGTCCAAATACGGTGCGCTCTGCAACGACGGCGTCACGCAAGGTCAGCTTGCTATTGGTTGGCGGCGGCAAGCTGATCGTTTCAAACTCCACTGGACAGAAACTGGTGGTCCGCCCGTCGCCAGCGTTGGGAGCGCTGGTTTTGGGTCCAAGCTCATCGAACTCACCGTCCGACAAAACCTCAAAGGCACAGTCGATCGGCGATGGAGTGCGGATGGGCTCACCGTTCATATTGACGTGCCCTTGAAGAGAGTGTCCGCATGATGCGTACCGCAGCCGACCTTGGCCTTTTCCACGACAAGAAAATCCTCGTCGTCGAGGATGAAGTCTTTATCGCGCTCGATATCGCCACAGAGCTTGAGTGCCTCGGCGCCCAAGTGGTCGGTCCCAGCGCAACCGCGCAGGAAGGCCTGCAGCTCCTGGAGAAAAACGCCGTCGATGGCGCCATCGCTGACGTCAACCTACTTGACGGCGATGCACTCCCCCTCTTGCAACGATTGGCCAAAGAGCAAGTCGCTGTGGTGATCCACACCGGCGGAGCGCTGCCTTGGGTCTATCACGACCGCTTTCCCCACCTGCCGGTCTGCACCAAGCCGACCACTCCGATGGCGCTCGCCGAGGCGCTCTCCGGCGAAATCTTAGCGCGGGCAGGGGAGGCGGAGCGGCTATCTCAGCCAGATGACCGCCGCCTGACCAGAACGATCGTGACGAGCCCCGCCATCGCACCCGGCCTCAGCTAACGCCCTCAGCGTGGCGGTCCCATCGCGAGGAGGAGGCCGCTCAAGCGGCCGCGCCCTCCCGCGCCAGATCCCGTAGCACGTACTGCAAGATCCCGCCGTTGTTGAAGTACGCCAGCTCGTCGGCGGTATCGATCCGCACCAACAGCTCCACCTCTTTCACCGACCCATCGGTGAACGTGATGGTCGCCACCATCGTCTGCCGCGGCGTGATGTCCGACAGGCCCGAAATCGACACCTGCTCCTTGCCGGTGATGCCCAGCGCCTCCCAGCTGTCACCGCCGGTAAACACCAGCGGCAGCACGCCCATGCCGACAAGATTGGACCGGTGAATGCGCTCAAAGCTCTCCGCGATCACAGCCCGCACACCCAAAAGCCGTGTGCCCTTCGCCGCCCAGTCCCGCGACGAGCCCGTGCCATATTCCTTGCCGGCAAACACGACCAGCGGCACACCCTCCTCGGCGTAGCGCATCGCAGCGTCGAAGATCGACATCTCCTCGCCCGACGGCTGGTGGTACGTCACACCACCCTCAACGCCCTTCACCATCTGGTTCTTGATGCGAATGTTGCCGAATGTGCCGCGCATCATGACTTCGTGGTTGCCACGCCGCGCACCAAACGAGTTGAAGTCGCGAAAGCCCACCTGGTGCCCCGATAGGTAAAGCCCCGCCGGCGAACTCGCTTTGATGGCCCCAGCCGGCGAAATGTGGTCCGTGGTGATCGAATCCAGGAACAGCGCCAGCACCCGCGCGTCCTCAATGTCCTCCACCGGCTCCGGCTCCATCGTCATCCCCTCAAAGTAGGGGGGATTGCGCACGTAGGTGGACTGCAGCGGCCAGGTGTAGGTCAGCCCGCCGCCGCTCTCCACAGCGCGCCACCGCTCATCGCCCTTAAAGACGTCGGCGTACCGCTCCTCATACATTCCCCGGTCAATGGAGGAGCGCACCAGATCAGCCACCTCCTTCGAGGTCGGCCAAATGTCCTTCAAAAAGACGTCGTTGCCATCGCTGTCCTGGCCCAGCGGATGGGTGACCACGTCCTTATTCATCGTCCCAAGCAGCGCGTAGGCGACCACCAGTGGCGGCGAGGCCAGATAGTTCGCCCGCACATCCGGATTGACCCGCCCCTCAAAGTTCCGGTTGCCCGACAGCACCGACACCGCAACAAGATCGTTCTCGTTAATCGTTTTGGAGATCGGTTCAGGCAGCGGCCCGGAGTTGCCAATGCACGTGGTGCAGCCATAGCCCACAGTGTCAAAGCCCATGGCATCGAGATCGGCCGACAGCCCGGTTTTGTTGAGGTAATCAGTCACCACCTGGCTACCCGGCGCCAGCGACGTCTTCACCCAGGGCTGAACGCAAAGCCCCTTCACACGCGCCTTACGGGCCTCCTAGCCCGCCGCAATCTTCACCTATTGGTTGGAC
>CAKZYH010000090.1 GCA_937884725.1 uncultured Paracoccaceae bacterium | reverse complement strand
GTAAAGGAAACTCTTTTCGGCAAGATCGCCGTCAAAGATCCAACGACGGGCATCAACCTCGTCCTGGCTAGCGAACCAGCCCTGGTCGTGAAAATTGCCCGCCCAAAGGACGTCAAACCCCGCCTCGGTCAGAAATCTGACGGTGCCGCGCCACCAGTCGGGCCAGTGGTAGGCAGCGTTCAGCGCGACCTTCTCCACCCCCATCGCCCGCAGCGCCTCCACCATAGCATAGCCAGCCATATGAAAGGCGAGGCCGTAGCGCTCCGACAGCTCCACACAGTGGCGGCGGATCCCGTCAACGCCAAGTCCGCTCGCGTGCACCCAGTTGGATCCAACCTGCGCCGCAACGTCGACGCCGTTTCGCGCCATGCAGTGGGCAAAATCCTCCAGCATGCCGAAGTTGCGACGCCGCTGTTCGAGCCCGTGCACGTAGTCAGGATCGTGCAGCATCCACCCGTGAACCCCAACGCTGCGCGGGGCGATGCGCAAAAAGTCCGACGGCCCGGCGTCGAAATCAAAGGGCGGGCAGGTAAAGCCCACCTGATGGGGGAAGAGCTTTTGCTCCGGCGTCCAGGTCGCCGGCATCATCGGCCGAACGCTCGTCTTTGCTGCGGCTCCTCACCCTCGATCGCCTCGCGCATCCACCTGTGCAGGTGCATGACAGGGTGCTCGGAGTTCACCCCACCAGCCGGGTCGATCACCAGCGGCCCCGGCGTGTAGCCGCGCGAGGACAAACCCCGCTGCACCGATTCCACCAGATGGATGTCCTCCTCCACCGTCGTCGCGCGGTCCTGCACAGCGAGGCGGCGCACCGCCTCATTGTCGGCGCCACCGACAGAGTACCAGCCGCGCCAGACCGTCACCGTGTCAGGCCCGCTCGGCCGCCAGTGGTAGGTGTTGAGGACGTTGCCGGGATACACTTGGAAGCTAAACAGCGGCCACAAAAACCAGCTCGAATATTCTTGGCTGTGCGCAAAGCCACTGTCGGTGTCGTACGTCATCCGGTCGAGCGACTGGCACTCGGTGGTGTGCCGCAGGCACATCCCCTGGGGCTGGATGTCGTACGTCTCCGGCCGCACCACACCATTGGCAAAGGTCGGGTGATTGAGCCGGCAGTGGTAGCATTCGGAATAGTTCTCGACCGAGACCTTCCAATTGCACCGCTCATCGATCTCCACCCATTCGAGCGGCTTCAACTCAGCGGCGTTGGGCACCCATTCCGACAGTTCTTCGCGCGCTCGGGGGAACCAGTCGTCCATCGGCGCAGCCTCTGGGTCGAGGTTCACGAAGAGGAAGCCCAAGAACTCCTCGATCCGGACCGCCGTGAGGCAGATGGTGGAACGGTCGAGCCCGACCACCGCCTTGAGGTTCGGCCCCGAACGCAGCTCCCCGGTCAGCGAATAGGTCCAGGCGTGATAAGGGCAGACCACCGAGCGGGTGGTGCCGCTGCCCTCGACCAGCTGATGCGCCCTATGCTGGCACACATTGTAGAACGCGCGCACGATGCCATCGCGGCCGCGGATCGCGAAAAGGCTCTCGCCTGCCACCTCGAACGCGACGTAGTCACCGGGGCCTGGCAGGTCGCTTACGTGGCACGCGAACTGCCAGGTCCGCGCCAGAATCCCGGCTCGCTCCACCGCGAACACCGAAGGATCAGTGTAGTATTGCGCTGCGAGCGCGCGGACCAAACCGGTCATGACCCCTCATCTGTGTAGATGCCAAGCCGGCGCCGCCGCGAATGGAACGCCTCGACGCGCTCCACTATTTCCGGGCCGGCCTGGGCGATGACGAAAGACAGAAGCGTCTCCAGAAGCGCGATCGTCGCCACCGAAGACGGAAAGAATTGCGGCGTGTCGGTCGCGACCACAAAGCCATGGGCCGCGGCGCGGTAGATCGGGCTCGCCGGGCTGTCGGTGATCCCGATCACCGTCACGCGCTGCTCGACCGCCACCTCCACAGCGTCGACCACCTCGCACCGATAGGGAGCCGACGTCATTGCGATCAGCGCGTCGCTCCCGCCCGACCATGCAAGATCATCGGTCGCCACGGACCCAGCGCGCGGGATGGCGTGGAAGCGCACCATTCCTGTGGACGCCAGGTAGGTGAAGTTGCGCGCGTTGGCGTTGTTGACGCCTACGCCTAGGGTGAAGATATCGCGGGCACACCAAATGGCCTCCGCAGCGGCGGTCAGCGCATCGGGTGTTGTCGCCGCAAACGTCTCCTCAACGTTGCGCAGGGTGGACTGCACCATGTCGGCGTAAAGCTCGCCCATGCGCCCGGAGCGGCGGATGTCTTGGAGCATCCGCGCCCTGCCGGGGAACCCTGACGGCCGCTGCCGGATCGCCTCGCGGAAGGGTGCGCGAAAGTCGTCATACCCATCAAAGCCCACCTGCCGCGCCATGCGCACAATGGTGTTCGGCTTCACCTGCGCGGCCTCGGCGATCTCGCGCACCGTCGACACCCCGACATCGGCGGGGTTTTCCAGCACGTAGCGCGCCGCCTTTTGCGCCTCCGGAGTCAGCTCGTCCCACTCGGCGGAGAGCCGGTCCAGTGCGCGTTGTGATACATCTGTCCCATTCATCGTTGACGATGGTACGAATGTTCCCTTACGCTGTCGAGCGAAATTTATCGCTGCTTTCACCGCTTCCAGGAGCTGTCCCATGAGTGACCTGCCCAGCCACGCCCGCACTGTGATCGTGGGGGGTGGCATCATGGGTGTCGGCCTCGCCTACCACCTCGGTCATGAGGGCTGGGGGCCGGACACGGTGCTCCTGGAAAAGGCCGAGCTCACGTCAGGGTCCACGTGGCACGCGGCGGGGCAGATCACCCACTCCACCTCCTCGTTCGGCCTCGGTCGGTGCGTGGACTACAACATCGGCCTCTACTCCGGCGCGCTGGAGGCGGAAACCGGCCAGGCCGTCACGTGGCACGGCTGCGGCTCATTCCGCCTCGCCTACACCGAGGACGAGATGGACTGGCTGCGACACACGCTGTCGGTGGGCAAAGCGCTCGGCTTCAACATCGAGTTGGTGGGGCCAGAGCGCGTGGCAGAGCTCCACCCCTTCTACAACCTGGATGGCGTCCTCGGCGCCCTCCACACGCCAGACGACGGTCACGTCGACCCCACCAACGTCACCATGGCGATGGCCGCGGGTGCTCGCGCGAAAGGCGTGCGGATCGTTCGCCACTGCAGGGCCACCAACATCACCCGCGACGGCGACGAGTGGGAGGTGGAGACCGAGGCCGGCACCATCCGCTGCGAGCATGTCGTCAACGCCGGCGGCACCTACGCGCGGCAAATGGGCGAGTGGTCGGGCCTCCAGCTCCCCATGACGTCGATGACCCACCACTATTTCGTCACCGACCCGGTGCCTGAGTTCCGCGATCTTCCCCGCGAGCTGCCGGTGATCCGCGACGACCGAAAGGTCTCCGGCTACATCCGCATGGAGCAGCAGCGCGGCCTCATCGGCATCTACGAAAAGGCGAACCCCAACACCGTCTGGGAAGACCACTGCCCGTGGGAGGCGGAGCACGAACTTTTCGCGCCCGACTATGAGCGCGTGATGCCCTGGCTGGAGGAAAGCCTGAACCGCATGCCGATCTTCGCCGAGCT
>CAKZYH010000089.1 GCA_937884725.1 uncultured Paracoccaceae bacterium | reverse complement strand
TCGACCGGCTCACGGCATTGCAACAGCACTGGTCCGACGAGGTGAAAGCCAGACATGGCTGTATTGTGGGACTAGAATGGGACGGGTCTCTCCGGGTCGTCGAAGGACTAGCCGAACGGCAGGACGAACCGGAAACCGCGACCCCAGCCAACGACACGCAGGCCACCGATGACAGTGGCGACCCCCCTGCCCCACACGCCAAGTTGTCGCCAAAGCTCAATGCCGAACTGATCGCGCACCGCACCGCTGCCATACGCGCGGAGCTTCTGGAACGGCCTGATCTCGCCTTAAAGGTCACCGTTCATCGATTGGCACTGGCAAGTTTCTACGCCCAAGGGTCCCGCAGCTGCCTCGCCTTGCGCGCAGAGAGCGACGATCTCAAACGACACGGAGACAGCGTGGCAGCCAATCAGGGGCTGACAACGATGAAGGAAGCGCGAGACCGTTGGCGACTTCGCCTGCCAGCCGAGGCCCCTGCCCTGTGGGACTGGCTCCTATCGCAAGAACAAGACACATGCCTCGAACTTTTGGCCTACCTTACCGCCAGCGCCATTGAGCCAGCTTGGTCTGGCGACCCAGCTCAGCGCCATGTCGATCAATTGGCCGAGACCCTCGCGCTCGACATGACCCAGTATTGGCAAGCCGATCCTGCAACCTTCTTTGGCAAAGTGACCAAGGCCACCATTCTCGACGCTGTGCGCGAGAGCGTGTCGCCTGAGGCGGCAGAGAACTTGGCACGTTTGAAGAAGGACGCACTGATCCAACATGCGGTTGATCGGATGACCGGCAAAGGCTGGCTTCCAAAACCGCTGCGCAAGCTGGAAAACCCAGACAAGGGCTTTGCTACCTAGGCCTGGGCCGCACCGTCAGCCAGGAAGGGCGCTCTATAGGAGCGCCCCAAAATTTTTGCGGCGGCTTCTGAGCCGCCGCTTTCGCATCATTTCGACATCGGTTTGATGTCTTCGTGATGCTCTTATGAGATCCCATTTCCTGCAAAAGCAACGGCCAGTCTTCGGATTTACTGCGTGCTTTCATCGGACATCGGCACACTCGATGGATTGTTTTCATTGAGGAATTTGCCGATGCATACGCGCCGCGAAACCTACACGGTGGTTCCAACACGCTTAACGTGGCTGCCAAAATTCAGCGATCTCGATAAACGGCTTGATAGCGGTAGCCTCACGATGATCGTGGTCGGTGGTGATCACGTTGGCGATACCATCACCCTGCCGATCTCCCGTGAGGGCATTAGGCAGCTCTGGGACGAGCTGCTCACCCCTGAGCAACAACAACGACGAACCGCACGCGGGGCGACCGGCAATCGGCTCGATGAGATCGTCCCCATCGAAATGTCCCTACCACCCCGCGGTCCTTTCGCCATTGATGTCGATCCAGCGCGGCGCTTCGCAAGCCTCTTGCGCTCTGTCACTGCCGCCGATCCCCAGCCAGACACGACGTTTACCGGCAAGCTCGCCCCAAAAGTCGTCCCGGAAACAGCATCAACCCCCACAGAAGCCCAAACGGAGATGACGCCACTTTCCTTCACCGGACAGCCCATCGCGCTGCTATGGCCCAGGGGAGATCGAACACGGCTCGACCAAACCGCCATCATGATCACGAAAGATGTGGAGACTGGGAACACGCACAGCGTACCGCTCGGCCTCACTAGCATCGAAAACCTGGTCCGCCAGCACATCCCAAAGGCCACTTTCGCCGCGCTTGGCATCACTCATACCGATATTCTCAAGGTCGAGCGGGACTTACCTGAGCAAATGGACCTCCAAGCCCTGCCAACGCTGCTGATTGACCATGTCAAACCTGATCCAAACCGCCCAGGCGTCACAACGCTCAAAGCCGTAGAGGCACAACGCCCACAGCCGCCAGTCCACAAAGACTGGCTTAGCTATATGCGAGGACGGGAAGACGCACGCCAAGCGCAGGGCCCAACGCCGCCAAAGCGAAAAGGACCCTGATGCCTCCCTGGTGTTAGATCGATGTCTCGATAGAATTGTGTTGATGTCACCTTGGCATCATGCCGACATCATAATGGCTTCTTTCTGGCACCCTGTGAACATCGGATCGACATTGCCTAGCTGGCAATCGCCAATTTCCTGCGCTTCTTCTTCGGTTTTGCCGTACTGGAACGCCAGCGCTGCAACCGCTCCCCTGCCCCTTGCAGCATCAGCAACGCATCAGCTTCAGCCTCGTTGTCAATATCATCGGTCTCCTCCTGGATTTCCCGATGGAGAGCAATCTCGTAGCTTGAGACCTGGCAGAGCCGCTCCAGTGCGTATTGCGAGGGACGCATATGGGCCAAATGGGCGGCGTCCTTGATCAGGTCCGCCTCTTCTTGGTTCAAACTCAAATGCAGCGTGATCCGTCTGGCCATATCGCCCCCCTTTGTCCACGCACCAATCGACCCCAAGGACCGAGACAAGCGTTTAGGCTACTCAATACCATTATTCTTTTCAATGCTTTAGCGTTCTTTAAGCCCATCACGTTCACTTGCCAGCGACATGATGCAGTAGGGTTCCCCTGCGCGCTCAGAGACCTATCCGAGCCCACAAAAATCTCGCATATCGGACATGCTTGACCCGCAGCAAATCTCGAAACAGCACGTGAGCACTGGCTTGGTGGCGACGATCTGGGCTGTTCCCGTGTCCGGCGTTTCTAATCGGCATTCATGCAAGCCCGTCAGGCCTGCACCGCTCTTGAAATGACCTGATCCTTGTCGCCGTCGGCAGCGACGATCAACCACGATCTTCCCCAGCAATACGTCGCTTCCTCGCGCAGCAAGATCGCAGTCAAGCCGGTAAACCGGTGATCGACGCCACCTCAGCCGGCGACTGTCGGGGGTCATCGAGAGGCACAAGCCCCACCGGGCCCGCAGCCCTCACCCTGAAACGCCAAACAAGGAGACAAACCATGGCGATCATCGGAACCTTCACCCAACGCGACGCGCAGTTCATCGGTACCGTGCGGACCCTGATCCTTAACGAGGAGATCACACTGATCCCAATTGAAAAGAACTCTGAGGCCGCGCCGGACTACCGCGCCGTCGCTGGCCAGATCGAGATTGGCGCCGCCTGGCGCAAAACCTCGAAACAGCAAAATGACTACCTGCTGGTCAAACTTGACGACCCGTCCTTTGACGCCCCGTTGGTGGCCCGGTTGGTGAAAATGGCCGAAGGCTGGCGGCTCCTCTGGAGCCGCTAAGCCGGGCCCTGGGCGGTGCCTCACCGGCACCGCCAAAATTGCGCGCCTGTGGCACGTGCGTCACGGCGATGCCGTGCAGATGCTAGTGCGATGCTACACTGGCATTGCCATGACATCACGTTGATGTCATAGTGACACAAAAGAGCAGTCAAACACAGGAAATCCCATGATTATCACCGTGGGCGGGATCAAGGGCGGCAGCGGCAAGACCACCGTCTCTACCAATCTCGCCGTCCTCAGAGCGGTCGAAGGCCGCGACGTCCTTCTCGTCGACGCAGACGACCAGGAAACCGCCTCTGACTTCACCATGCTCCGCAATGAGCAGCAGACCGACGGTGCTGGATATACCTCCATCAAGCTCAGTGGTGCCGCCGTGCGTACCGAACTGCAGCGCCTGGCCCCCAAATACGACGATGTGGTCATCGATACCGGCGGCCGCGACACGACCAGCCAGCGCGCGGCGCTGACCGTCAGCGATGTACTCCTCGTACCGTTCGTGCCGCGTAGTTTCGATGTCTGGACACTTGAGAAGGTCAGCCAGCTGGTCGGTGAGATGCGCGCCGCCAATCCCAATTTGCAGGCCTATGCGTTCATCAACCGGGCTGATCCGCGCGGCCAGGACAACGCGGAAGCGGAAGAAGTCATCACCGAAACCGATGAACTGAGCTTGATCCAAACACCGCTTGGCGCTCGGAAAGCCTTTGGAAACGCGGCAGCACATGGTCTAGCCGTCACTGAACTGAAGCCCCAAGACGCAAAGGCAACCCACGAGATGCTGACATTGTATCGACATCTATTTGATGTCACAACGACATCCAAGAAGGCGGTAGGAGCGTAATCATGGCATTGGCTCGAAAGCCCAAAGCAAAGACTGCCGAAAAAGACGAGAAGTCAATCGAAGCTCTCATCAATCGTGGCGGCGGCGTCCCAAGCGAAGCTACTGGCCTACAAGACGGGGCAGGGGAGGGGGCGCTTGTTCGCGTCAGCTTGCGGCTGCCAAAGAACCTCGCCGACCAGATTGAGACGGCTGTCGAGAACAGGGCTATCCGAACTCCTCGTCACACCTGGATACTCGAAGCGATCCACGAGAAACTCGAGCGCGAGGTGGAGCATTGATTTCACAAAGACATCAATCTGATGTCTTTGTGGCGTCATACTGACAGCGTCCTATGTCCAAACGCCGATACATCGACAGCCAATTCGACCTCTTCGTCCTCAGCCTGACCGAGTTCAAGCTGCGCGATAGCCGTGAGACCATGGAGCGGCCCTTCTTCTCGCTCGCCAAGCGGAAGCGCCTGAAGCCCATCGAATATGAGAGCGACGATGTGTGGGTGAAGGTGGAGCCCCACCAAAACTACGGCATGGCAACCATCTGGGACGCCGATATCCTGATCTGGGCTGCCTCCGCCCTGATCGACATGAAGAACCGTGGGGTCAATGATATCCCCCAGGAGCTCCATTTTCAGCCCTACGACCTGCTGAAGTCCATTAAACGGTCCACCGGTGGCGAACACTACCAAAGGCTCCGTGACGCGCTCTCACGGCTGCGCAGCACCAATATTCGCACCAACATTCGGGCACCAAAGGGGAAGCGCTTCGCCGAGTTCTCTTGGATTTCCGAATGGACTGACCTCGTCGATGAGACAACCGGGGAGAGCCGCGGCATGTCGATTGTGCTCTCACAATGGTTTGTCCAAGGCGTGTTACAGAATGGCGGCGTGCTTGCCATCGACCCGGAATACTTCGCGATCACCGGCGGGCGAGAGCGCTGGCTATACCGGGTTGCCCGCAAGCATGCCGGTGGGGCAGGAGAGGCGGGGTTCGCGATCACCCTGAAAACTCTCTACGAGAAGTCGGGCGCGGAAGGTCCCTTCCGCCGCTTCAAGTTTGAGCTACAGAAACTGGTGAAGCGCAACGATCTGCCTTCCGTGCATCTCGCTTGGGAGGAACCCGACGGCCGTGAACCGCGTATCCGCATGACCATGCGCAGCGCTCTCGCCGTCGGGGATGTCATCGAGGAGCCTAAACCCACAAAGAAACGGGCACCACGCCCGCCCAAGCCCAAAGAACCACCGCCAGGCGAGCCTATGGCGCTCTTCATCCACCGTGACCTAGACGACACTACCATCGCCCGCGTTCGTAAGGACTTCCCAGGCTGGGACATCTACGCACTCAAAGCCGAGTTCGACAGCTGGATCGATGGCGATCCCAAGCGGATACCAAAAGACTATCGCAAGGCCTTCTACGGCTTCGTGCGGCAATACAACGAACGCGAAAAGCATATTCTTCGCGGCTGATGCTATAGTGATGTCACCGTGACATCGGGAAGATGCCGGGGCGGCAGTACAACTCTGTCCGAAAATACATAAAATCAGTATCTTAGCCGAAGTGTTCCCAATAGGCCGTCAAGACATTGACATGATAGCGAATCACTACCCAGATATGCCTTCAGGCGGCTAATCAGGACTCTAACGCCTTGATTTTACGAATCGGGAGAGTGATCACTGTGGATAACTTTAGATCAACGGCCTATCGGGAACAAACCAACGGCCTATTAGGAACGGGACGCACGGCCTATCAGGAACAGATCCACGGCCTATAAGGAACGGCCTGCTCCAGCAAGTTGTTGCAAAAGAAGAAATTTTTCCGATCTGCAAGTGCCTTAACTCTATAACTGACTCTCTTATAACTCTCTAACCGTGTCCATCGCCAAAAAAACCCTGACTAGCCGAGCAGTGGGTTATCATCGAAGCGGCTTTCAAACTCCTGATCAGCGTAATAAGTGAGCTTGTCAGCGACGAGCCCTGGTTGACCTTGCATGAGAATGATCTGCTGATGAGCAGGCAAGCGACGCACCTCATCAGGTGTCATCAAGGATCGACCTTTCTCTGAGATCGAAACACTAGTTCGGCGCGATCCTTGCTCGGTCTGAGAGGTCACCAAGATTGTTTGCTCACCAAGAATACGGCTGACGTACTGGGTGGTGAATTGATCATTCAAACCAAAGAACTGGACGGTGCCAGCGTTACCAAGAAACGTCTCCCATCGGTCGCGATAGAGCGCTTTGAGCTGGTTCAAGTCCTGGAGAACTACCCAGAGCTTCACACCAAAGCCCCTGATCTGACCGACAGCGTTCTCAATCGAGCGCATGTAGCCAAGGGTCGCAAACTCATCCATCAGGAACACAACCGGTCGCTTCGGCCGCGTGCGCTCTCGCTCCATCGCTTCCAAAGCCAACCCGATCATCAGCCGCAGCCAACGGCTATGCGTTCCCAATCGAGCGGCTGGTAGGCAAAGATAGATCGTCGTTGGATTGCGCTTCAAATCCGCGAGTTCAAAATCCGTCCGCGCAAGAACCCGTTCCATGCGAGGGCTTTCCAAGAAATCAGTCGATACCCGTGCTGTCGCGCGAATCGAGCCGAATTGCTTTTCTGGCATCGCAGACAGTGAGCGAGCAATGCGAGAGACAGCCCCGTTTGCGCCGACATTCGTGGTCATATCTTCCAAGAGAACCGCGAATTGATCGGCATCAAGCGTCAATAACCGGCGAAGGGTCATCAAGTTCCGCTCGGCATCATCGATGCCATAGTCCGTCGCAATGTGCAGGATCACTCCCTGGAGAAGGTTCCGCGCTTCCAAGCCCCAATAGGGATCAGAGCCCCCATCATCGAACACAAGGGCATCAGTAACGAGCGCTGCATCCTCGACGATATCCGGGTTGTCAGGTGTCAGCATAGAAAG
>CAKZYH010000088.1 GCA_937884725.1 uncultured Paracoccaceae bacterium | reverse complement strand
AAGGCCGCAGCCTGTTCGATGCTGAGCTCGTCCGGGATTAAGCTGCGCGCTGATCGGCGACGGTGGCTGATGTGGTGCGCACCCCACGACCGAAGGTTGCCAGATCCCAGATTGATGCCAAACTCGGCGCGTTCCGTCTTCGCATGAGGTTCGCCGATGCCGTTTTTTGCGCTGGGAAGGCTGTTCGGGCCATCGTCGTCGGCCACCAACATTTTTCGCGCCAAAGCCGAGCGGGCACGCACGCGCATGCAGCGCACACCGCCGGAGGGTGGCCTGTCGGGCGACGCGGCCTTTTGCGCCGACATTCACAACAACCGCCTGCTTGCCCTCGGCCGGGATAGAAAACAGGAGCGCTTTCGCCGGATTGTCGAAGAAGGGACGCCGATCCCGGTCGCGGTGGCTGATGGGGACAGCTGGCTGCAGCTCCCCATCATCAGCCGCGATACCGTCAGCCAGCTTCTGGACATGCGGGTGCCGGTTTTCACGATGGCGACCGGCGGCAACTACGCCTCGTGTGTGGCGCGAGACGACAACCTCGATGAGATCATTGATACTATCAACGCCCTTCGCGCCCAGTATTTCATCTTCAGCTGCGGCGGAAACGACCTCCTGTTCGGCTACGGCCTAGAGCAATTCGTCTACAACCGGGGCCGGTCCCGCACCGGTTCGGGGCTCAACAACTGGCTGAACAAGCCGGCACTGCGCGCCGCTGTCGACAACATCCTGGAGACCAACCATCGCAAGATCATCAACACGATTATGTCGCGCACCAACGTGCAGCTGATCACGCACGGCTACAATTACGGCAATGCGATCAACGTCAGCAATCCGCCTCATCTTGGCGCGCCATATATCGGCACTCCGATATCGACCAAAGGCCTCTACAACCCTGCGATCACGGCGCAAATCATGCGCTTCGCCATCGATCACCTGAACAACAAGCTGAAGGCGATGATGGCCGAGCAGGGCAGCCGCGCGCACTTCATCGACCTGCGGCGGCAGCGCTTCCATTACGTCGATGAGATACACCCCAACAACTCGGGCTACCGAGTGCTGAGTGAAAAGATCGCGCGGATCATGACCCGCCAGCTGGTCTCCTAAAGCGCCGCCGATGACCACAAAGGCATCGATAGCGAGCGCCTGGACACGAGCCGTTAGACCGGCCGGCCGAGCGCGCCGTAGCGAGCCGACGGGCCGAGCGCTTCTTCGATCCGCAGAAGCTGGTTGTACTTCGACGTTCGGTCGGAGCGGGCGAGCGAGCCGGTTTTGATCTGCCCGCATCCCGTCGCCACCGCGAGGTCGGCGATGGTGACATCCTCGGTCTCGCCGGAGCGGTGGCTCATCACCGCGCGGTAACCCGAGCGATGGGCGAGATCCACGGTGTCCAGCGTTTCGGTGAGCGTCCCGATCTGGTTCACCTTCACCAGGATCGCGTTGCCGACGTTCTTGGCGATGCCCTCGGCAAGACGCTTCTCATTGGTGACGAAGAGGTCGTCGCCCACCAGCTGGCATTTGCCGCCGATCCGTTCGGTGAGCATCGCCCAGCCGTCCCAATCGTCCTCGCCCATGCCATCCTCTATGGAGATGATGGGATAGGCGTCGACGAGTTCGGTGAGGTAGTCGACCATCTGTGCCGGCGACAGCGTGCGCCCTTCGCCCTCAAGCTTGTACTGCCCGTCGGCGATGTATTCGGTGGCGGCGCAGTCGAGCGCCAGCATCACGTCCTTGCCCATGGTGGCGCCAGCGGCCTCGGTGGCGCCCATGATGAAGTCGAGCGCAGCCTTGGCGGACGGAAGGTCGGGCGCAAAGCCGCCTTCGTCGCCCACATTGGTGTTGTGGCCCGCCTTCTTCAGCTGCGACTTGAGGGCGGCGAAAATCTCCGCGCCCGCCCGCAGCGCCTCGGCAAAGGTGGGGTAACCCACCGGCATGATCATGAATTCCTGAAAGTCGATGGGGTTATCGGCGTGCGCCCCGCCGTTCAGGATGTTCATCATCGGGATCGGCAAGATGGTGGCGTTGGCCCCGCCCACATATCGATACAGCGGTGTCTTGCTGGACAGCGCAGCCGCTTTCGCCACCGCCATGGAGACGCCCAGGATGGCGTTGGCGCCAAGGCGGCCTTTGTTCTCAGTCCCGTCGAGGCTGATCATCAACTCGTCGATGTGGCGCTGGCGGGTGGCATCGAGGCCTGACAGCGCGTCGAACAGCTCACCGTTGACCGCGTCCACCGCACCCTGGACGCCCTTGCCGCTATACCGGCTGCCGCCGTCGCGCTTTTCCACTGCCTCGTAAGCGCCGGTCGAGGCGCCGGAGGGGACAGCCGCGCGGCCGACGCTTCCGTCCTCCAAAACAACGTCCACCTCCACGGTGGGATTTCCACGGCTGTCGAGGATTTCTCGGCCGATAATATCGATGATGGCAGTCACACACGGTCCCCTGGTCACAATCTGGCGCGCCCGTCGCGTGCGCCGCCGCCGACCCGGACCCCTATACGACTTAGCCCATATGCCGGAACAGGCGCGATGGCGAATTCGCAAAGCTGCGTGTCGCTGACCGCGCCACACATCCTTGAGGACGGCTTCTGCGCGAGCCGCAACGCCAGTCGAACGCGCGATCCGTCCGCATCGAGCCACCCATCCGTTATGCAGTCGGGGGCATGATGCCGTTGGATCCACAGCCGGAGTGAGCATTAACGCCTGCAGTCTGGGCGCAGGTGTTGACGGGTGCGCAACGGCGGCGGTCTTGTGCGACCTGACGAATGAGCCTGTGTGCGGAAGGAACTGTGGTGGACATCACCCCACTCGTGCTGCCAGACGTGTTGCTGCTGAAGCCGAAGCGGTTTGCAGACGCGCGGGGGTGGTTTGAAGAGACCTGGAACGCTGCAGCGTTCGAGCGCCACAACATCGACGTCACCTTTGTGCAGGACAACCAAAGCCTTTCGCGGCCAGTGGGCACGCTGCGCGGCTTGCACTTCCAGCGCCCGCCGCACGCTCAGGCCAAACTCGTCCGCGTCGCAGTTGGGGCAGTGTTCGACGTGGCTGTGGACCTGCGACGAAGTTCCCCGACCTATGGGCAGTGGGTCGGCGCAACGTTGACCGCCGATGGTGGCGAGCAGCTTTTCGTGCCGCGCGGCTTCGCGCACGGTTTCATCACCCGCACGCCCAACACCATCGTCTGCTACAAGGTCGATGCGCCCTATGCGCCTGACAGCGACAGCGGCGTCATCTTCAACGACCCGGACCTGCGCATCGATTGGGGTTTGCCCGACGAGGACGTCGTCCTGTCGAAGAAGGACGCCGCTCTGCCGCGCATGTCCGATCTCGGCGCGGTGTTCGACTAACAGATCAGTGCCCGACGGCGGGTCCCGCACCTGGCAAGAGCCAGTTGCGCTTTGCTCACCGGTGAATATCACCGCCATCCTGCTATTTATCTTGGGTGGGCGTCACGCAGACGATAGGTTTGGCGTGCGAGTGGAGTTTAAACCGGTGGTCGGCGGTCGCGCGGTCGATGAGTAGCCCCGCCGCACTGGGGCGGAACGGAACAAGAGGAAATTCGATGCAGCCTGTGCGCAAAGCAGTCCTTCCCGTGGCAGGACTGGGAACCCGGTTTTTGCCGGCCACCAAAGCCATGCCAAAGGAGATGCTCACGGTCGTGGACCGGCCCGTGCTGCAATACGTCGTCGATGAGGCCATCGAGGCGGGCATCGAGCAATTCATCTTTGTCACCGGCCGCAACAAGCACGTCATCGAAGACCACTTCGATATCGCGTTCGAGCTAGAAGACACCCTGGCGCGGCGCGGTAAGGACAAGCCGCTCGCCCAGCTGAGGGCGCAGCTTCCCGCCGCCGGCACCGTCAGCTTTACCCGCCAGCAAGAGCCGCTCGGCCTTGGCCATGCGGTCTGGTGCGCGCGCCACTTGGTGGGCGATGAGCCCTTCGCGCTACTTCTCCCCGATGTTCTCATCAAGGCGGAGCGCGGCTGTTTGGCGCAGATGATCGACGTCTACAACACCGCTGGCGGCGGCAACGTTATCGCTGTCGAGGAGGTGCCGGAGGACCGCACCGACCAGTACGGCGTTGTGGAGGTGAGCGGGGAGGGCCCGGCCTACGACGTCACCGGAATGGTGGAGAAACCGCCCAAGGGCACCGCGCCGTCAAACCTTATCATTACAGGGCGTTACATCCTGCAGCCGCGCATTTTCGGCATGCTCGAGCACCAGGAAAAGGGCGCCGGTGGCGAGATCCAAATCACCGATTCCATGCGCACGCTGATGCGTGAGGACGGCTTCAAAGGGCTCCGCTTCGAGGGCACCACCCACGACTGCGGCTCAAAGATTGGGTTTTTGTCCGCCAACCTCGCCTACGGCCTAGATCACCCAGAAGTGGGTGCTGAGCTGCGCCAAACCGTCAGCGCGCTGATGACCTAAGGGGGGTGCTGCGCCACACTCTTCTCGTATGGGGACGCTGGCGGCGTGTTTCTTGCTCGCCCCGGCGCGTAAACGAATGGGAGTTTGGCGAATGATCCTCACCCGCTTTGCCGCCGTCGTTGCGGCCGTAGCGATGTTGACGCTCTTCAACCCTGCCGCCCAAGCCGATGAGGCCGCGGTCCAGAGGGTGATTACCGCGCAGTTGGAAGCGTTTCGCGCCAATGACGCTAAAACAGCGTTCGGTTTCGCGGCGCCCGGCATCAAGCGCATGTTCCGCACACCGCAGAACTTCATCATGATGGTGGAGCGCGGGTACCGGCCGGTTTACGAAGGCAGCACGCCAACGTTCCTTCGGTCCCAAGACGGTGGCGACGGCAATTTCGCCCAAGAGGTCTCGCTGACCGACAACGAGGGTCGTTCATGGCGTGCGCTTTACACGCTCGCAAAGCAGGATGATGGCAGCTGGCGCATCACAGGTTGCGTGCTGCGCCCGGCCAACGCTCAGAGTATTTGACGCCGACACCAGAGTGTCGGGGCGTGACGATCGCGCCCCGGATCGTCGGGAGGGTACGCGCCCTGTCTTGACGTCGACGGCGCATTCGCATACGCGCTCGTGCCTCACGGGTGTATAGCTCAGTTGGTAGAGCAGCTGACTCTTAATCAGCGGGTCCTAGGTTCGAGCCCTAGTACACCCACCAATGAATTCAGTCACTTACGGCCGCCAACGACCTTCGGTTATGGCCGCTGGTACCATTTGCGGTACCAGTTCAGCGCGGGGATGTCCGTCAAACCGTCATGAGCAGAGCCGCGAAAACCCCCGGGCGAAATGAACCAACTGTCCTCTCAACGCACGGCATCGGTGTGCGTGCGTACTCATTGCAGGCTGGCGATGGGGATTACGCCGTGTCGCCAGTTGTCGTGCGGGTAAACTCGGCAAAATACTCTTCGATTATCCTGCGTGTGGCCCGGCCGATCTTGACGTAATCGGCCTGTTTCAAGTTGGCCAGCGAGATGCGCACCGACGGATCGACCACCTCAAAGCCTTTGCCGGGCAGAAGCACGACCGAGGTTTCATCAGCCAGCCTGAACAAGAACTCCGTGCCACGGTCGCCCGTCGCCATCCACTGGGAAAACTTCGCGCCATACAGCTTTTCGGCGATGACGACGAGGTCGATCAGCGAATAGTACGCGACTTCATTGGGATCGGTCGAAACAGACACGCCCATATTGTCAAACACGGTCTGATAGCGGCCGCGGACCAAAGACTTGGCTGCGGTCTTGTAATTATCGTGACGGTCCAGCAGCCCATGGAGCGCAAACAGCATCATCTGCAGCTGCTGCGGCGTGGACAGGCCGGCCGTGTGATTGAGCGCCACAACGCGGCTGTCGGCGACAAGCCGGTCGATAAAGCGGATGTCACGCGGCGTGGTGGTCAGCGAGGAGTAACGGCGATCGAGCAACTCTTTGTCGGCTTCGGCCAAGTTCTTCAGCGCACGATCCAAAACGTTGTCGTCGTGAAGCCCGATAACGCCAATGCGCCAGCCCGTCGCGCCAAAATACTTCGAGAACGAATACACACACAAGGTGTTGTTGGGACCCGTCACAAACAGCGACTAAAAGTCATCCGCGAGCGTGCAATACACATCGTCGGTGACAATC
>CAKZYH010000087.1 GCA_937884725.1 uncultured Paracoccaceae bacterium | reverse complement strand
GCATCGCAACGCCCGATGCCCGTCTCGGCATCCCCATCGCGCGCACCCTCGGCAATTTCATCTCCGGCGCCACCCTTGCCCGCGTGGTTGCTTCGGTGGGCGACGCCCAGGCCCGCCGCATGCTGATCCTCGGCGAACTCGTCAACGCTCGCGAGGCCCACGCCCTCGGCTTCCTCACCGAACTCGCCGCCCCCGAAAACCTCGACACCCGCGTGCGCGAAGTCGCCCACCAACTCGCCGCCAACGCCCCCAAAACCGTTGCCGCGGTCAAAGTTGCCCTCCGCCGCATGCGCACCGCGGGCCTCCCCAACGTCGACGATCTCGTGCACCGCTGCTACGACAGCGCCGAGTTCCGCGAAGGCGTCGCAGCCTTCCTCGAAAAACGCCGCCCAGACTCGTCAACCTAACCTTCAGCGCTCACTCCGCCCGATCATCACGGGCGTAAAGCCGAGACACCGAGGCGCTATCGGCCATCTCGTTCCCGGCGTTGGTATAGGCCCGGTACTGGCCAATCGCGGTCTCAATCACCGGCAGCGTGAGCCCCAGCCCTTCCGCGTGCGCCGCAACCGTCGTGAGGTCTTTATTGAGTTGCCGCGCCCGCCCAAACGGCTGCTCAAACCGGTCCTCATGCATCAACGGATAAATCACCTGAAGCACGCGGCTGTCGGCAAGCCCGCCAGCCAGCACCTGCGGCAGCGCCCCCGCATCCACCGACGACGCGCGCGCCATAGCCAGCACCTCCGCCATCAGCACATATCCTGCACCCACCAACATCTGGTTGAGTATCTTTGCCTCCTGCCCGGCCCCCACAGGCCCCACGTGCGACACGCTCCCGCCAAGACGTCTAAGGAGCGGAAGAGCCGCCTCAAACGCCTCCCCCTCGCCGCCCGCCATAATGGTGAGATTCCCCTCACGCGCCGCCGGCGGCCCGCCTGAAACGGGAGCATCAATGAAGGCCGCCCCGCGCTGCCCGAGCTCCCCCGCCACAGTCTGCGCCGTCGCAGGGCGGGTGGACGAAAAGTCGATCACCATCGAAGTCGCCCGCTCACCCGACAAAAGCCCAGCAGGCCCTGTCACCACGTCCTGCACAGCCCGGTCATCGAGCACGCACAGCATGGCCGTATCGCCCCGCGCCGCCACATCCGCAGGCCCCGCCGCCGCCACAGCCCCCTTGTCGACAAACGGGTCCATGGCCTCAACCTCGCGGTTCCAGACCACAAGATCCTCGCCAAGGTCGCACAGGCGATCCGCCATGGCGCTGCCCAGCATCCCCAGCCCGATGAAGCCCAAGGGCTTTCCTGTTCCCATCGTCCCACCCGCATCCTTGGCAGCGCACCCGCGCCTTTCACCGGGCACCCTCGCACGCCCCGCCAAACCGCGCCCACCCCTTGGAAGCAGCCGCGAGATCGCTCGCCGCGCCGCTGGAGGCGAGAAACGTTTCCAGCTAGCGTCACCGCACCGGGGCGCGCCAACCCCTCAGCGGCCGCGGACGGAGGATCGCTTGTCTCCCATCATTGACGCGCACCAGCACTTTTGGAGCC
>CAKZYH010000086.1 GCA_937884725.1 uncultured Paracoccaceae bacterium | reverse complement strand
ACCGCACACAATGGAAATCAGCGTCGTCTTGCCCGCCCCGTTCGGCCCCAGCAGCGCCAGGATCTCGCCCCGCTCAATGGTGAGCGACACTTTCGACAGCGCGGTCTCTCCGGAGGCATAGGTTTTGGACAAATCATCGACAACAAGGATCGGATCGGACACACGGCCTCCAAGAGAACTCATGGGCATGGGCATAGCGCGCCCCCCGCCGCGCGCACAGGTCTCACGTCATCGTGGGTGGCTGTCATCGCAAAACGAGCCCATTTGTCGCTGAAATCGGAGAATTCTGCCCATGCGCGCAATGATCATGGCGGCGCTCATCGCCATCCCCTTCACCGGCCAGGCCCTCGCTGAAGAAAAAACCGCCATATTCGCCGGCGGCTGCTTCTGGTGCGTCGAATCAGATTTCGACAAAGTCGATGGCGTCCTGTCCACCGTATCGGGCTACACTGGCGGCCACACCGAAAACCCGACCTACCAAGAGGTCGTGCGCGAAACGACAGGCCACTACGAGGCGGTCAGGATCACCTACGACAGCACGGTCGTCGACTACCGCACCCTCGCCGACTACTTCTTCCGCCACGTCGACCCCACCGACGCCGGCGGCCAATTCTGCGACCGCGGTGACAGCTACCGCACGGCAATCTTCGCAACGCCGGAGCAACGCGCTGACGCGGAAGCCTCCAAAGCCGAAGTGGAAGAGCTGCTCACGCCCGAGATCGTCACCCCGATCCTCGACGCGGTTACGTTCTACGACGCCGAAGATTACCACCAAAATTACTATCAAAATAACCCGCTGCGCTACAAACTGTATCGCTACCGCTGCGGCCGCGACGCCCGCGTTGCCGAGGTCTGGGCAGAGGCCGGCCCCGCCAGCTAGTCGCCTGTTGCCAGCGCTACCCCAATCTTCCAGTGTCCGCAAAATCACGCTGGGAGATTGGGGATGCGGACGTGTCCAACTCGTGTGACTGCGCTGATTGCCGGTGTGATAGGCCTCACATCACTTGCGGTGGCTGATGAAGCCGCAAAGCCCGCCGCCGGGCTCGACATGGAAGCGACGCTCAAGGCCGCCTTCCAAGCCGGCGAGCTCATGGACCTCCACGGCGTCTACATCACGATCCACGGGGAGCCGTTCGCCGAAGTCTACTTCGAGGGCCAAGACGAAAGCTGGGGCATTGATCTGGGCGTCCGGCAGCACGGCCCAGACACCCTTCACGACCTGCGCTCAGTCACCAAACCCATCGTTGGCATGCTTTACGGCATCGCCCTCGACGAGGGGCTCGTCCCGCCGCTCGACGCCCCGCTCATCGCCACCTTTCCAGGCCACGACGACCTCGCCGCCGACCCCGCACGCGCCGCCATGATGGTCCGCCACGCCCTCTCCATGACCATGGGGATCGCCTGGGACGAGAGCCTTCCCTACTCCGACCCCAACAATTCCGAAATCCGTATGGAGAACGCGCCCGACCGGGTCCGCTTCATCCTCGAGCAGCCCATGGTGCACACACCTGGCGAAACCTGGACCTACAACGGCGGCGCCGTCGCGCTGGTGGGCAAGCTCATCGAGAACGGGACCGGGATGCGGCTCGACGAGTTCGCCCGCACCCGCATGTTCGACCCGCTCGGCATCACAGAGTTCGAATGGATCCGAGGCGCCGACGGCACACCTTCCGCCGCGTCAGGCCTGCGCCTCACCCAGCGCGACCTCGCCAAGGTCGGCGAAATGGTCATGAACCTTGGCCAGCACCAGGGCCAACAGATCGTGCCCGAAGCCTGGCTCCAACAATCCTTCACCCCAGCGCAGGACCTTGGCGAGCTGCGCTACGGCCTCCTCTGGTTCTTGGCCGACTATGGCGACCCGCCCTCATGGGTCGCAGGGTTCGGCAATGGCGGCCAGCGCCTCACCGTCCAGCGCGAGCACGGCCTCGTCATCACCGTCTTCGCGGGGCGTTACAACGATTGGGAGGCCTGGCGCCTGCCGGTCAGCGTGATCATGGATCACCTGGTCCCCGCCATCCGGGCGCATCGCGAAGACGACAACGGGGGGTAAAAACCGCTCCCGGAGGTGCCGAGCCGGCAACCGGTTTGAGCCTCATGCCGACGGCGCGAAGTGCCCGGCCGCGTCCTCAATCACGCGCGCCAGCGGCATCAGCCCCGCCTCATCAAACGGCTTACCGATCAGCTGCAGGCCCAGCGGCAACCCATTATCGGCCAGCCCCGCGGGCACCGAAATCCCCGGCAGCCCCGCCATGTTCACCGGCACGGTAAAGACGTCGTTGAGGTACATCTCCACCGGATCAAGCACGCCCCCTTGGGCGAACGCAGGCCCCGGGGCTGACGGCGTCAGGATCGCATCAACCCCAGCCGCAAACGCCTCCTCAAAGTCGCGCTTGATCAGCGTGCGCACCTTCTGCGCCTTCAAATAATAGGCATCGTAGTAGCCGGCCGACAAAACGTAGGTGCCGATCAGCACTCGACGCTTCACCTCATCGCCAAACCCGGCTGCCCGCGTCGCCTCATACATGCCAATGATGTCATCAGCCTCAACGCGCAGCCCATAGCGAACCCCGTCATAGCGCGCGAGGTTCGACGACGCCTCAGCCGGCGCCACGATGTAGTAGGCCGGCAACGCATACTTCGTGTTCGGCAGCGAAATCGGCACGATCTTGGCCCCAGCCGCCTTCAGCCACTCCGCCCCCTGATCCCAAAAGCGCTGCA
>CAKZYH010000085.1 GCA_937884725.1 uncultured Paracoccaceae bacterium | reverse complement strand
CTAGTATTAAAGCGCGCCCTCAGCGAGGCTGAAGAAAGCATCAAGCGTCTCAAGCTTTCTTTCGGCTGGGGCGAAAACAACATTCATACTTGTCGTCCTCGCGCCAATTAGAGAGATCGGAACGACGTCGTCGTTGCCTCTAGAACCGATCCGCCAGACAAAGCCGACCCCCATGCCATTGGCCACGACCTCGTAAACCCCGTCTCGTGTGTCAAGCGTCAACCCGGCAATCGGAGCAAACCCTTGTTCAAAGAAGAACCGATTAACCACTTTTTGCGTTGAGGAGCCCTCAGCGCGGAATATCAGCCGTTCCTTCATCAAGGCAGCCGCGGTCATGGATGAATGTCGGGCAGCCTGACTTTCAGGATGCGCGATGGCAACGACTTCAGCGGCCAGCAGCTCGGCGCGACGAAACCGATTGTCCTTTGGGATTTCAGGCAGGATGCCGACGTCAACCGAATGATTCAATACGGCGCGCATGATTGTTTGAAATGAACCGGTTGTGACGTTCAGCGAGACGTTCGGATAGTGTTTGCTGAAGGTTGAAACCAGCGACATGCCAGACCGACCGTTGCCCAAGCCCACCGAAAGACGCCCGTTTTCGAGTGATCCGTTGTGGCTCAGCATCCGCTCAACGGTTGTCTTCTGAGCCAGCATACGTTCAGCAGCATTACATACTTGTTCGCACAACGGGGTTGGAAGGAGTTTCCCCTCGTCGCGGGTGAAAAGAGTAACCGAGTAGCTCTTTTCCATGCCACGAACGTGTTGCGACACCCCTGGAGCCGTCAACCCAAGTTGACGCGCCGCGGCAGCGTAAGACCCAGTCTCGGCGACCGCGCATAAGGATTGGAGTGCCTGCATCGACAGAGACATGACTGACCCGAAAGCGATCTTTTGCAGTGTGCAAAGGGTAACTTTGCAACGTCACAAAAACATTACAGTTCACACATAGGGGGGTCTACGGCGTTGAGAACTGCGGGCGCATTGGGCTGTGAGAGTTTGCCCCGTCATCGGCCGTCAGTGTCGTGTGTTCGCCGGACGTTTTTCAAGAGTTAACGAACAAGGAGGTGCGAATGCGCATTAATAAGAAGGTCATCGGTCTCGCGCTGGCGACTTCGTTTGTCGCTGGCTCAGCCCTCGCGGAACAACGCGAGCTGGTCATCAACATGGATCGGACGAGCGAACTCGACCAAAAAGCTTCTCAAGATCTGATCGATGCTTTCGAAGCGGCCAACCCAGACATCAAAGTTAAATGGAACAACTTTGACCGCGAAGGTTACAAATCAGCGATCCGCAACTTTCTGATCGCGGATGCGCCGGATATCGCTGTTTGGTTCCCGGGAAACCGCATGGCGCCATTCGTTGATGCTGGCCTTTTTGACCCTGTGGATGATGTCTGGGATGAGAACAACTTCCGTGAACTGCTTGCGTCTTCGATCCCGGCCACAACACGCGACGGTCAACTTTGGGGTGTTCCATACAGAATTGCGGGCTGGATGCTCTTCCGAAATGACGAACTCTATGAACAGGCTGGCGTTGAGCCGACCGACAATTGGGAAGAGTTCCTGGCGAACTGTGAGAAGCTTGCCGAGATGGACATCGACTGTGTGACCACCGGTACAAGGGACCTCTGGCCCGGAGCCGGCTTGTTTGATCTCATCAACATGCGCGTGAACGGCTACGAATTCCACATGGATCTGGCCAATGGCAAGGTACCTTGGACGGACGACCGTGTTCGCGCGACGTTCGCTGAGTGGGCCAAACTTGTGCCATACATCACCAAGGATCACGCTGCTTTTGGCTGGGACGAAGCAGCGGCACGTCTCTCCAGCGGCAAGTCGGCCAACTTCCTAATCGGTACATTTGCAATCAAGACGTTCCGCTCTGGCGGCATGACGGACGAAACCTTGGGTATGCAGGCATTTCCGATCATCAACCCAGACATTCCACGATCTGAAGAGGCCCCGATAAACACTTACCACATGCCTTCAGGCGCTAAGAATAAAGAGGACGCGCGCAAATTCCTCGCATTTGTTGGATCGGCTGACCAACAAACGGCCTATAACAAAACGACTATCGGTATGCCGGTCAACAAGTTGGCGACACCACCAGACGACAAGTATCTGACCGAAGCGTTCGAACTCCTGGCATCGGCACATGCTGTGTCGCAGTTTTTTGACCGTGACGCGCCTGCCGAAATGGCAAAGCCCGCTATGGAAGGGTTTCAGGAGTTCATGGCCAAGCCGGAGCGGGTCGATGCTATCCTTGAACGTCTCGAAGCCGTTCGCCAGCGGGTCTACCGCTAGAAACTTAGGGTTGATCAAGGAGCCGCGCGCGAAAGCGCGCGGTCTTCTTTTTCGGCGGATCGCATGAGAGGCGCTTCATGAAACCCGTACCCGCGGCACCGCGAAGAAGGCGCAAGCGTCTAGACCTAACGCCATGGCTGTTTCTTGCCCCAGCCATCATGTTCTTTCTTGTCTACGTCGTCGTGCCGATCGGACAATCCATCTCCATCAGTTTTCTGGAGTGGGATGGGCTTGGCGAGAAAAAATGGATCGGCCTCCAAAACTACCAAGATCTTCTCAAGGACGAAGCATTCTATGTATCTCTGAAGAATAACCTAATTTGGCTAGTCCTCTACTTACTTGCCATACCAGCAGGCTTATTTCTTGCCCTGTTCTTAAACCAGACCGTTACGGGAATGCGCCTCTACAAGTCACTGTTCTTCTTCCCTTTTGTTATCAGTAATGTCGTAGTCGGCTTGATTTTTAGTTGGTTCTATACACCGGATTTCGGGCTTATGCCGAAGATCATCGGTTTTTTTACAGGCGAAGAAATTGCTGTACTCGCCAACGAAAGTTTGGCCACCTATGGCATCGTCGCAGCAGGGCTGTGGCCGCAGATTGCCTATTGTATGATCCTCTATCTCACCGGTCTGAACAGCATCAACCCGGAGCTTGTCGAGGCCGCACGGCTGGACGATGCCAAAGGGTTCAAGATGCTATGGTACGTAATCTTGCCACAGCTTCGGCCAGCCACCTTCATCGCTCTCGTTGTCACAGTCATTGGAGCTCTACGCTCTTTCGATCTCGTCGCGATCATGACAGTCGGTGGTCCCTGGGGTTCGTCTCGTGTGCTGTCTTACTTCATGTTTGAACAGAGCCTTTCCGAATACGGTACGTCTATGGGTTACGGCGCTGCGATTGCAGTTGTTCTATTCGCAATCATGCTTGTCTTCATCACGATGTTCATCGTTCGGATGATCATTCAGGAAAGGACAGCGTGATGTTTCCGACGCCGATAGAGAGAACCCAACCCAGGACCCGTTTCGCCTACAAGGTGTTCCTCCCTATCGCTTTGATATTGTGGCTTCTGCCACTTTTGGGCGTAGCACTCACGTCGGTAAAGCCTGCAGCAGATCTCGATTCTGGAAATTACTTCGGCGCACCGTCACGAATTGCCATCGAAAATTACTGGCTCGTTTTCAAGAATAGCAATATCGGTTATTACTTTTGGAACTCGATAAAGGTCACTGTTCCGAGTGTGCTCGTCTCCATAGGCCTGTCACTTTTGGCCGGCTTTGCGCTTGCGACATATAGTTTCCGCAGCAACCTAATCATATTCTTTATGATTGTCGCCGGTAATTATGTGCCGTACCAAATTCTGGCGATCCCCGTCCGGGATCTGCCCATTAACATCAACCTCTATGACACGACGCTCGGGCTAGCTCTTACCCACATCGCGTTCCAGACGGGTTTTTGCACCCTGTTCATGCGCAACTTCATCAAGGCCCTACCGAATGCACTCATTGAATCCGCGCGAGTCGAAGGCGTCAGTGAGTGGAGGATCTTCTGTTACATCGTTGTGCCATTGGTACGTCCTGCAATCGCGGCGCTGTCCGTTCTGATATTCACGTTTGTCTGGAACGAGTATTTCTGGGCAACGATCATGTCCCAGTCCGTCGACGTGCGTCCTGTCACTGCTGGGATCAACGAGTTGAGCGGTGAGTGGAAGGCGCGGTGGGAGCTCATCTCAGCAGCCTCCATTCTCACCGCCGCACCGCCTGTACTGATGTTCTTCTTGATGCAGAAGCATTTTATTGCCGGCCTCGCTCTCGGAGCGACAAAAGGATGATGGCGCCCTCAGACCGAAAAAAAGAGCCTTGGGGACATCGACGTGGCTAAAGTTAAGCTCAGTGGCATCCGAAAGAGTTTTGGACAATCCGAAGTCATCAAAGGCATCGATCTTGAGATTCCGGCAGGATCGTTTTGTGCATTCGTCGGTCCATCTGGTTGCGGGAAGTCTACGCTCTTGCGTATGATCGCCGGCCTAGAAGACATCACTCACGGTTCGCTTGAAATAGGCGGCCAGGAGATGATCGATGTGGCACCAGCCAAGCGCGGTGTCGCCATGGTGTTCCAGTCCTATGCACTCTATCCGCACATGACTGTGGCTGAAAACGTGACCTTCGGGCTGCGGATGGCGAATCACCCCAAGCGGGATACCGAGCAGCGGTGCCTTGAAGCCGCGCGTATGCTCAAGCTCGAAGAGCTTCTTGACCGCAAGCCGTCGCAACTCTCTGGCGGCCAGCGCCAGCGCGTTGCGATCGGTCGAGCGATCGTACGCAATCCGGACGTATTTCTCTTTGACGAACCGCTCTCAAACCTGGACGCAGCGCTGCGGGTTGAAATGCGTGCAGAGATCACTCGGCTGCACGCCAAGCTAGATGCGACGATGCTTTATGTGACGCATGATCAAGTGGAAGCCATGACCATGGCGGATATGATTGTTGTGCTAGACAAAGGCATGATTGAGCAAGTCGGCTCGCCTCTGGGATTGTATCACGAGCCCAATACGCTTTTTGTTGCCCGGTTTATAGGTTCGCCTCGGATGAATACGTTTTCCGTCAACCTCTGTGACGCCGGCGATGGTAACGTGTCTTGCATGTTGCCTGGTGGATCTTCGATCCAACTGGACGGGTCTTCGCTCAGAACTGGAAAAGCCACGTTTGGCATTCGCCCAGAGCATCTCGATGTCGTTGCTGACGGTCATCTACAGGGCAAGGCGGTGCTTTGCGAGCGCCTCGGATCGGAAACGATGCTTCATGTGGATATCGGTCTGGCTGATCCAATCACAGTCAAGGCGGACGGCTTGACGAACGTGACAGAGGGCGACGCGGTGGGCCTGAAGCTCAATCCCAAGGCGTGCCATCTGTTTGGTCCAGATGACCGTCGGGTGAGATCCGGGTCGTTGCAATAGGCAAGGGCTCATAGGGTCGCAACCATGACCAATGTAGATCGCGTTGTTGTCGTCGTTTTTGACGGGCTGCGCCCCGACATGATCGAGACGACGATGCCCAACCTTTTTGGATTTTCGGGCGATGCGCTCTGGTTCACAGAGGCGCGCTCCGTCTTTCCATCGATGACCCGCGTCGCGACCACATCCTTTGCCACAGGCCATTGGCCCATGACCCATGGGATCGTGAATAACGCCTTTCATATCCCTGAACTGGTGCAAGGTACGGCGCTTAATACTGCGAGTTTTGACCACCTCTCCCGTCTCAAGGCCCGCGAGCCAGTCGTGACCTGCTCAAGCCTCGGTCACGTGCTTGCGGCCGCCGGCAAACGGATGAAATCGGTGCATTGCGGGTCTGCGGGAGCGGCTTATCTGGTCAACCACGATGTTGCCGCCCTGGGCCACGACACGTTCTCGATCCATGGCGAAGCAGCCACCCAGACGCCAGAGGCCGTTCGGCGGGCCGTGTCGACCTACGGTCCCTTGCCTCCGAAAGAGGTACCGCAACTGGCGCCGCTCGCGTACGCGAACCGTGTCTTCGTGAACTCGGTTCTGACCAAGGATGTGCCGGATGTGGCGCTGCTTTGGCTCGCGGAGCCGGATACCACATGGCACCATTATGGCCTTGGATCGCCCGAGGCGCGTTCGGTGATGCGCGCCGCGGACCACGTCTTCGGCGATGTGCTCGATGCGGCCTCACAGCTTCCAGGGCGCACCGCCGTAATCGCCATGTCCGATCACGGGCAGATAACAACCACCAGTCAGACCGACATCACCGCCACGATGCAGGCTGACGGGCTACCCGCCAGCCATCTCCCCGGACCAGAGCACAAAATAGCGCTGACGCGGGGCTCGATGGGGGAACTGCGCAGCTTGGACGGTGATCCCGGATTGTGCGCCGCCGCCTGTGACTGGTTGATGAACCGGGCCGATATCGGTTTGATTTTTGCCAGAGATGATCTTGTGGAAAGCCTGCCGGGGACGTTGCCGCAGTCGCTCGTCATGCACGGCCATACCCGTGATCCCGAGATCTACTTCCTAATGCGGGCCTCCGATGAGCCGGACAAATGGGGCTTGCCCGGCCAGTGCGCTTTTATCGCCGAGGCGGAGCTGGGCGGTGGAATCCATGGCGGGCTAAATCGTTACGAGCTTGCGACGACCTTGCTCGTGCAGCCCCCGGATGGGCGGCGCGGCACGGACGCAAGCCCGGTTGGCCTCGTGGACATCGCACCCACAATCGCGAGGTTGCTGGGAATTCCCATGTCCGCCGCCGGCGTGCCGCTGCCGCTCTTTGAACCCCGTGCCGCTCCGCACGAAATCGAGGTCACACGCGCAAGCCATGCTGGCTATTCACAAGAGCTCCGCCGCAACTTGATCGACGGTCGCGCTTACATCGATCATGGCAACAGACTGACCTGAGCCTGTAGAAAGATCCGTCAACACTGGCGGCTATCGTGATGATGCGATGGCATATCGCAATAGCGTTCGGACGCCTCAAACCACCAAAAAAGAATGCCGCGTTTTCCAGAAGCCATCTGATATCAATTTAGGTGTCAGCAGCCTGTCCTATAAACCTCGGGTATCACAGCGCTTGGCAAATGCAATGAAGCGCGGCTCACTGTGAGCATAGATTCGATCAGCCGATCTATGTCCTGCGGCCTGTAAATCGGCGTCTGAGTTCTCATTACGCCAAAGTTGAATGACGTTTATCCCCGCTGCGATGCAGCAGCGCGAAGCGAGCACCTGCAGCAACTATCATGATGTGAGCGAAAGCAGCAAAAACCGAAGACGACCGATGTGGGCTCAAAGCCGACTTCGCGCACCCTCACAAAATCGGTCGATTCTACGGAAGGCCGTTGTGGCCGAGGCAACTTGCAACCGCAATTCCTAACCCCTCTGCCTACCGCAGACATTGGGTAGTT
>CAKZYH010000084.1 GCA_937884725.1 uncultured Paracoccaceae bacterium | reverse complement strand
CCTGCCGACGCGAAACTCATATACCTTTGTGCTGAGTTTTCTGGGCGTGACCTAGCAGACGGGCCCGTTGGGCAGTCACAGCCCAAGGCGGCGAGGACGTCGCTGATATGTCACCATTTTACTGTAAGGGTTTAAGAGCTTCCTGCTAACTCCTGAGCGAACCGCGCGATGGTCTTTTGGTAGACGCTCGCTTTGTTCCACTTCTTGATCACCCGAAAGTTGGCAGTGCCTGGACCCCAAGGCTGGCCACGACGCCACCCATTTTTAGCGAACCAATTGGCGGTGCTGGCGAGGACGTCAGGCACAGAGCGCACCAGGTCTGCCCTGCCGTTGCGGTCATAGTCCACCGCGGCGTCGAGGTAGCGCTGCGCCAAGAATTGGGTCTGACCGATCTCGCCGGCCCAGGCGCCCACCATGTCGCTTTCGCGCATAAGACCGCGGTCGATGATTTTGAGGGCTGCGATCAGCTCGCGGGTGAAAAAGCGGGAGCGGCGGCAGTCATAGGCGAGCGTTGCGAGCGACTGGACGATAGGTAGATTGCCCAGGTAGCGCCCGTACGCGCTCTCAAGGCCCCACACTGAGACGAGCACGGGACCAGGCACACCGTAGCGGCGCTCCAGCTGGGCAAACAGCGTGCGCTTGTTGCGCAGATGCTGGCGGCCGAGCTTGAGTGAGTAGGCGCCGACGCGCTTGGCATAAAATGTCTCAAACGGCAGCTTAAAGGAGCCTTGATCGCGGTCGAGCCGGATCACGCGGCGCGAGTAGGTGACCGGCCCCAACACCCGTTCGGCTGTGGCGCGGGACACCCCTTTGCGCGACACCTCGTTGATGAAGGCCGCTTTCCATTTGTCGAAGCCGGCGCTGGTGTTACCGCACGGCGCCGCGAGCGCGGGAACCGCAAACAACAGGCATGCAAGAACGGCGATGGTACGAACCATGGCGGGGCGCTCCTATGGGGTTTGTATCGACCGAGGCAGGCGGATCTTCACCATGGCGCTAGCTTATCAGATTTGGGACGTTTTCACCGATACGCCGCTCAGCGGTAATCCCCTAGCGATCGTTCGGGACACGGTCGGGTTGTCGCTCGAGAAAATGCAGGCGATTGCGGCCGAGTTTAACTTGTCTGAGACCGTGTTTGTCGGAGAACCGTCGGAGGGGGCGGACGCGAGCTTGCGCATCTTCACCCCACGCAAAGAGCTTCCGTTTGCGGGCCATCCCACTGTGGGGACGTCGGTCGCGCTGGGCGGTGACGGTGGTAAGCTGACGTTGTCGGTCCCTGCTGGATTGGTGCATGCCAGGGTGGATGGGGACCGCGCCGCGCTGGATGCGCCCATCGTCCCTTCGATCCTGCCGGGCGCGCCTGGGGTGGAAGCCGCCGGGCCACTGGGCCTAAAGCCCGAGGATATTGGCTTCGACGGCATTGCGGTGCCTGTAGTCGCAACGAGCGGGCCATCTTTCACGGTTGTGCCCGTGAAGAGCGTCGCCGCGCTGTCATCCATCAAGGTCAATGAGGCGGCTTTGGCTGAGGTCTTTGGCGACACCCATAGCGAAGTGTTTGCCGTCACTCCCGTTGAGGGCGGGTACCGGGCGCGTATGTTTGCGCCGTTGTTTGGCATCGCAGAGGACCCCGCGACTGGTGCGGCGTCGGTCGCGTTTGCGGCGGTGGTGGCGCCTAGCGATGGGCTTCAGGAGCGGCGCTTCACCATCCACCAAGGAGTTGAGATGGGACGCCCGTCGCAAATTGAGATCGCCTATGAGATCGATGCCGGAGTGCTGAGCAGGGTGGAGCTATCCGGCTCCGCTGTGTGTATCGCGCGCGGTGAGCTGCTGCTTTAAACAAAGAAGCCGGGCGAACCCGGCTTCTTTGTTGCTTGTTTGGAGGCTGGCTTAGCGGAAGCCTGTCCCGATGGTTGACCGGTTGGGGGCCGGGATTCTGCGCTCAAGCCCGATGCCCAGCGCCCGGAAGCTGTCCGTGGTTGGGCTCGACTGGTGAACCGCGCGGAAGAGGCGATCAGCGGAGCGGCGGTCGCCGGCGTTGAGGTAGGCAAAGCCCTGCAACAACATCAGGTCCTTCTGGAGCGGAGCAATCTTGCTGCGCTGGTTGAGGTAGAGCAGCGCTTCGGTGTACCGCCCGTCCCGGTTCGCGGCGATGGCGCGCTGGGTCAGGATGCCAGTTTGCAGCTCCGTGCGACGTGCTCGGGACAACGGCGCCCGTGTTGCCTCAATGGCCGCCTCGTCGGTGAGGTTTGCCGCAATGTTGGCGAGGGTGGCGCCGTAGACCGCGTCGCCCAGCGCATTGGTACCGAGACGGGCGCGGACCCTTGCCAGCTGGAAGGCCTGGGCAGCTTCAAATGGGCGGTCGAGCTCAAGCAAGCAGAAACCGCGCGCTGTGGCGTCTTCCGCCGACAGCGTGCCGCGACGCAGGCCGGCATCGGTGAGCGCGATACAGCGGCCGAAATTGCGGCCGGCGAGTGCCTGTTGTGCGGCGCTGCCGCCAGCGGTGGAGCCACCGCCTCCCGACCGCGTCGCGCTGCTCGGCCGGTTGGCGATAGCGCGCAATTCGTCATCCACTGTGGTGGTCTTGATCGTACCGGAGCGCACCCGCCGCGTGACCGTGCTGCCGCCGGCCGGTAGGGCACGGTTGCCACCGGTGACAACCGTTGTGCGCCGTTCCACAGGCCGGACGGAGCGCATGCCTTGGAGGCGTTGCTCGCGGCGGCGGACAGTGGTTTGGCCGCGCGTGTCGCGGAAGCGGGGCTCGCTGCCGAGGGCCCGTTGGCGAATGGTCGACTCTCCGCCGAGTTCGCCGTTTGAGCTCGGCACGGCCGGCGCCACGGCCTCGACCGGTCCAGTCGGCGTTGGTACCACGACGCTGGTAGCTTGGCCGACCGGCGACCCGCTGGGGGAGGGGGGAACTGGCGCTGCAGGGACGATCGTGGTGGTTTGGACCGGCACGAGCAGGCCGCGTTGACGTTCGACAGGGTCAGGCCGAATGACGATGGAACGGCGCGGAATGTCGGGACGCGCCATGTCGTCGGGCCGGGCTGATAGCGCGCGAACATGGATCGGTGCGGCCGCCATGGAACCGGCCTCGGTGAAGATCACCTGCTGGTCTTCAAAGCGCAGGATCTCTTGCTGCTGGCGGATCAAATCGCGTAGACGGCGCCGCTCTTCCGGGTCGCAGATCACGGTGTCGACGCCCACTTCATCAGTGGTATCGTCTGCAGCGCCGGTGACGGGGTCAGCCGGATCGAGATCCTCGCCCGTCCGCAGCGCGTTCACGGAGCGATAAAGCGGTCCCCACTCATCGACGATGTCGTTGAACCCGGCTTCATCGCCAAGGCGCAGCCGTGTGAGGGCGAGCCCGTAGATGGATGCCTCGGTGGGTACCCAGTTCGCTGAGGAGATGAACCACTCTTCAGCGATGATGAACTGACAGGTGTTGAATGCGTACCAGCCCAGCGCCTGAGCGCCGTTGGCGTCCCGCTGCTCGATGACGACGGGTACGTAACGGTCGACCGATGCCTGTTCGACGTCGTCGATGCTGGTTTGGCCAAACTCGTCAGCGGTGAGGATGGTGGCCATGGCGTCGAGGTAGGCTTCCATCAGCTCAGGCGTTTGCTCACGCCATTGGAACGCCACCTCGCGTGCCAGAAATTCGTCTTCGCGATCGCCAGTGGCGCGCAGCGCGATGATGTAGCCTTCTGCCGCATCGGCACCAAGGCCATTGTCGAGGGCAAAACGGAACCACTGGGCTGCCTGAGCTGGGAGGCCTTGGCGGAAAAGAAAGAAGCCCAACAGCATCGCATCATCGAGGTTCTCGCCGGTGCGTGCGAAGTTGGCCAGCGTCTCCAACCACTCCGGCGGCACTTGGACGCCCTCTTGCTCGCCGCCCCTGGCGACTGCGCCGCGAATGATGTCGAGCTGAGCTTCGCTAAAATCATTACCGCCTTCGTCGTTCGCGCCGAGCGCGAACAGCTGAGTAACGAATGATGGATCAAGTTGTTCGGCGGCCTTTTGAAGACTGGCGGCCCGCACCCCTTGGTCGTCACAGGTGTTGACCACGTAGGTGTAGGCGTCGAAGGCGCGCTGCGGTCGACCCGTGTTGGCGAATGCGTCGGCCACAGCCCAGATCGAGTTAACGTCCTCGCAGGTCAGGATCGCTTCGTTGGCGCCGGCGATGCGCAGAACTTCGTTGTAGTTGCGTGCCTCGCTCGCCGCGAGCAACTGGCCTCGAACATCAGCCAGATCGAGGAGAGCCGTCAGTCGTTCTGGCGGGTTCCAGTTCGGGTCGCGTTCGCGCCGCTCGGCGATCCGGCGGCGTGCCTCATTGTACTGCTGGTTGCCGACCAGTTCCCAGATTTCCTGGAGGTCGGTGTCTTCGCCTTGGGGATCGAGAAGGTCGCGCGGCGGCTGCCAATTGGGATAGAGCGCGCGCAGGCGGCGCAGCTCCGCCTCTAGCCGGTCGACATCGCCCTCGCGGGCGAAGTAGCGCAACGCGGCGCGGTCCGCTTCTGAAGGTGTCGCCGTGTCGCCTGGAAGGACGCTCGCGCGGGGCACCTCCTGCGCATCGGCTCGGCCGAGCAATTGGCCGGTGAGCGAAGTCCACGGCCCAATGTCCAGCACGAAGCCGATCATGAGCGCAGCAGTGGTTCCAAGAAGCAGAGGCCGCAGTGGAATGTGAACGCGCTTGCCGAACCGACTGCTGAGGGTCTTTGCACCTGACGCCAGCTTCTTGGCGTTGCCCTCAAGCGTCTGCGGTTCTTTCGGCCGCAGCGAATTGGGCGGCTTGAGCTTGAAGGTTTCCAAGGTGTGTTTAGCCATTCGATCCTCGCACGCCTGCGGTGGCGCGCGCACTCGCTTCACATAGCCAGTGCGCTTGCAACTCTGCGACGGTAACCACAATGAACGGCTTTGGTTAACGAAACATTGTCAGCCGTGAATTGCTGCGGTCCGTCACATAAATACTTACTAAAGCATAAAGCTGATGAGGGCTAAGGTGGTCAAGCGAGCAAAACCCGCCCAGACGGCGGGCCGAAAGTGGGCAATCTCACAACTGCGTGTGGGCTAATCTCTATAATTCGCATCACTGCAGGCGTTGTGGCCGCAGTGTTGAAAAAGAAACAGGGCGGCAATCTGCCGCCCTGTTTCGACATTTTTCGGTCAAAGATCTTACCGGTTTCGATCGTCGTTATTGGAACGCCCGAGCGGACCAATAACAAAGAAGGTTACGAAGCCGAGGAAGACTGCCGCCGCGACCAAAGACAGGGCATAAACACCGTTGTTGATGGAGAACCAATTTGCGGCGATTAAGCGCAGGTTGCTGAACGAGAGCGGCAGGGTCGCAAGGTAGCTCGTCCGCTGGGGAGCGATGGTCTGGATTTCGTTGGTCTCCAGCGAGTATGCGGTCAAACGACCCCCGATGCGGTTCCAAAGCTCGGGTGCACTCATCGCTGCCACCGACGTGGATAGAAGCGCGGGGGACGGCGCTGTCACCAGCGTCCAAGCCGTGCTTGAACTGCCCGGCGCGGGGGCTTGTGCGAGCACCACAGTAGCGCTTTCAGCCACCAGTGGCTGGGCGAACTCATCATTCGCGTCACGGCTTGCAGCAAAGTTGAACGTGAACGCTTCGCGGAGCGAGCGCAGTGAGTTTGAAATGAAGCGGCTAATGCCGGTTTCTTCGTTCATCTCATCGAACCAACGCTGCTGGCTGCGCTGAGTTTCAGCCCGCGAATCGGCGGTGAAATCAATGGATCGGTCAGCGTTTGCTCCATCGCGTGCCAGATCAAGCTCCTCTTGGCGCAGCTGCTGGCGCAGACGACGCAACACGTCATCGTAGCGTTGCAGGCCCTCCGGTTCAGTGCTCGCTACGCCAGCCACGCTTCCGGGGAGCAGCCAGGTGGACGGGATCGCACTGTCCACGCCCGTGGTTTCCAAGACCATGTTCGATGCTTGCTCGAACGGGGCGACCACGATCACGCCATCGTCTGGGAACGCGGAAGCATCCTCGACCACGTTGGTGACTAGAGGGGCGCCGCGGCTGACGGCAACCCGGGCCAGCAGCGTGCCTGCGGCACCGATGGTGTCGGGGGAGGTGCCGCCAACGCGCACACGGACCGGACGATCCGAATTGCCGTAGGGGAAGCCGTTCGTCGCGAACGAGGCAAGGTTTGGAACTTGTCCGACGCGCGCAAAGTCGGGGAAGACCAATCGCGTTGAGGAGAAGAGGGCGAAGCGATCTCGCGGCGGAACGGTCCCGCCTGGGAGGCACTCCCTGTCTTCTCTGGTTTCCAAATCAGCAACGATCTCCACTGAGTTCAGCCCGGGGCGGAATTGTTCCATCACCAAGACGATGGGGAAGTCTTCCAGAATTTGGCCGTCGGAGGAGGTGAAGCTGATTGCGGTTGACAGAATGCCGTTGACGAACACGCTGAGACGGCTGCCTGGCTCCACAGCGGACGAGTATGCGGCGTCCAAAAGGAGCGTGGCTTCGCCATAAGCGGCTGCAAAGAAGTCCGGCGGGAGGGCGACTTGGAAACCGGCGCTGAAGCGGCGACCCGAGAAGTTAATGGTGTCGACACCAGCCTGTCGCAGTGTGATCGAGCGACCGCCATCAACCCGGACCGCCTCCGGCACCAACCACGGTGGCATCGCCGCCACGGACGGCACGCGTTCGCCGGGTGCTAAGGGCATATCAAAGCGCGACAGGGCAGCATCGACGGCGCGGGGGTTCGGGCCGGTGATGAAAACGGTTGCGCCAAGGTCGGGCGGATCAACCAAGGACACGGCCGGTCCGGACGCACCATCCCGTGGCGCGCGGTCCGACACGCGGGCGACCTGATCGTAGGTGCCGATGACAAGGTTGAGCACGCCTGGCGCGGGATCTGGGCTAGCAGCCCCTGACACGACCTCTACCAGCGGCTGCACAAAGCGGCCGCGCAATGCGGCGGCTTGGACGGCGCGCAGCATGCGGTCAACGTTCGTTGGGTTGGCGGGGTCGGCCTGGATGACACGAATACGGGTCGCGCCGTTCGTTCCAACGCCAACAGCTGGCAGGTCGTTGAGACCTGCGAGTGGCACTCGTCCACCGCCGAATGTGATGCCCGTTAAGCGGGTATCGATGCGGGTCCAAAGCTCATAGGTGGCGTCCAGCGAACAATCGATCCTGTGCCGCATATCGGCTTCGAGGCGAATTGCGTTGGCACCTGGCCGCATGAGGGCCGAATCCACCGGCAGCGCAATGACCTTCGTCCGGTCCGGGCTGTCGATCGCTGTTTGCGCCACCTGCCGGCCGTTCAGGAAGACGCGAAGACGGGAGGCTTCCGGTAGCACGAGCACGGAGTTGGTGAACGCGATGGACAATGTGCCGCCGCGTGCGGCTTCGGCGGCGCCCAAGAACACTTGGAACGACTCAGTTGCCAACTCACCGTCCATCCGAAGCGTCCGAAACGGAACGATGGGCCGGTCAACAATGCTCGTCACAAACTCCTGGTCGTTCTCAACTGCGACACGCAGTTCGCGAACGTCGCTGTCGGGGCGTCGTAGCAGGCCGTTGAGTGCCTCCACCTGCTGGGGACTCACAGCATCAAAGCCCAACACCTCGGCAGTGCTTCGGCTTGTGGAGAGCGGCGAGGTGGTCGTCGACGGCCGGTTCAGGATCTCCTGGTCCTCCGGCAACTCGATACGAATGGCCACGCCGTCATTGTTGACGTCGAATGGGGCCGGGCCGGTGGTGGTGGTGGTGCGCCCGCCACCTGTGGGCGAATTCAGCTGAGTTTGCGGGTTTTCCGGGGAGAGGCCCGCCGCTGCACGCTCCGCCTCCAGGCGTTGTGCGGAGGGAGAGGCCCTGGTTGGAATGTTTCCAGTCGCCTGGCCGGTATCGGTTCGGATTGTAAACGGGCTCTGTGCCGAGGCTGGACCGGCCGCTGGCCATGCCATGCCGGCCGCGAGCGCCGCTACGGCGGCGCATTTCAACACAGAGTTGAGGGAACTAGACGGGCGCATAGGCATCCTCAACGATCCGGCTGTGGAGTGATGGACGAAGAACGGACTGGCTGTTGGATCGCGCTGGCCGTGGCACCCGAAGCGCCTAAGCCAGGCCGGTCCGCGCCGATAAAGGCTGGCCTGCTGCTGACAGTGCCGCTCTGCGCCCCTGTCGACTGCGTGGATGCGTCGCGCCGGTCGCCTGTACCCGTGAAGAGGTAGGACAGCCCCCGCACCGTTTGGAAGACGGCCAGTGAGAAGAACTCGATCACCCCGCGGATCACGCCAATGTTGGAGCGGCGTGAGCTTTGGAAATTCACCCACTCGTCGGAGTTGGCAAAGACCAGGTCGGCCACGAGTTCGTACTGGCGTGGGTCCACCACCGCGAACTCTGAGCCGAGCGCGACGCCGCCCTCATCGCGCACCACTGAGCGCACTGTGAGTGGCAGTTCGTTCGACGACAGTGGCGCAAGCGGCTGGAAGCGCATGATGATCTGCTCGCCAGGCTTGATCTGCCGCAGCACATTCGCCGGCACCAGAACGCGGGCTCCGGTGATGGACACGTCGTCGATTTTCGCGGGGATGACACGGTCGCCGTAGATGATTTCCGCTGGCCGGTCGATGGCGACGCGCTGTGACGAGCGAAGCTGCCTTCGTTCCGACACGACGCCGAGCGCGGCTCCGATCAGCAGAAGGTTAAACAGGTTCCAGCCGCCCACGACGAGCGCCACGTCAGCTGCAAACGGCTGTGCGACAATCCTCCAGATGGTCGCCACAAGGCCTGCCACCAGGATCGCGAAAATGATGTAGAACGGGCCGCCCAGCTCAGAGATCCGCGAGGTGCGGTTCATCTCACCCTTTGTGGTCACCCTGAATTGCGGTCGCCTGGGCGATAAGAACACAGAGCCCAGCGCTCGCAAGAGGTACACCGATTGGATCGTCTCGTAGAGCTCTGAGATGAACGGCCATCGCACGTTACTCCAGAGGTAGTTCTGCATGATAATGTTCACGATGATGTAGGTGATCGTGTACGCAGCGAACTCGGCGCCGGACGCATCGAAGATCGAAGAGCCGAAGAACAGGTAGAAGAGCGGCGCGAACAGGAAGGTCAACCGGGCAAAGGGGAACAGCCAGTACACCATCGACGACAGGTATGAGACGCGCTGCGCCAGGCTGAGGCCGCTTTGGAGAAGCGGGTTTTTCAGGAGCAGGATCTGGGTCATGCCCTGGCACCAGCGAGAGCGCTGGCCGATGAAGTTGGCGAACGTTTCCGGCTGCAGACCGGCAATCATCGGACGGTCAACGTAAGCTGACGTCCATCCAGAGCGGTGAAGGTCGAGCGATGTTTCGCAGTCTTCGGTGACGGAGGTGCCAGAAAAGCCGCCGGACTCTTCCAAAGCGCTGCGGCGCAGCACGGCGGCTGAGCCGCAGAAGAAGGTCGCGTTCCACTTGTCGAGGCCCTTCTGAATGGTGCCGTAGAACATTTCGTTCTCTGACGGCATCCGGTTCCAAGTCTCGAGGTTGTGCTCCAGCGGGTCTGGGTTGATGAAGAAGTGCGGCGTTTGCACCATGAAAAGCCGCGGCTCATCGGCAAAATATCCGACGGTCTCGTTCAGGAAGTCTCGCGTCGGCGCGTGGTCGGCGTCGAACACGGCGACGAATTCGCCGCTGGTGTGGGCGAGGCCGTTGTTCAGGTTGCCCGCCTTGGCGTTAATGTTGGCCGAGCGGGTCAGGTAGTTGACGTTGAGGTCGCGAGCGAGCTGTTGGAGCTCCCGCCGTCTTTCTTGCGCTGCAGCCGATCGCCTCGGATCTGTCGATTCGATCCGCTCATCCGTGCCGCCATCGTCAAGCAGGTAAACGTTTAGCCGATCAGCCGGGTAATCCATCTGCTTGGCGGCCGACAGCGTCGTTGAGAGTAGCTGCGCGCTTTCGTTGATCGTCGGGACAAACACATCGACCGTGGGGCGGGGGGAGTCGCTTTTGAGCGTACGCGCCGGGCGGTCGAGGGGATCGCTCACCACGAAGAGCGACAAGAACAGCATGACCACCGAATACATTTCGGCGA
>CAKZYH010000083.1 GCA_937884725.1 uncultured Paracoccaceae bacterium | reverse complement strand
GCTGCACGCATATGTGATTGCGTCAGCGTTGCGCTGGCCAGCACCGCGTGAACCCTCTAGGTGTGTAAGACGACAGACGACCGAACCGCCAGCGGTGCCATGTTTGAGTATCCGGCAAGCGTACAGCGCGCAGCGAGGACGACGGTATGATCTTCCCCAAACGACGCCGTAGCGATCCCGATCAAGTCCGAGAACACGCCGACACGCGGCGCCTCTCACGGCTTGTGGCGCTGGCGCGCTCGGCGGTTGGCGTGGAGCGGCTTGTGCCGGCGCTGGCGCCGATGGTGGGCGTGGTGTTGTTGTTTGTGGCTTCCGCGCTGTTGGGGTTGTGGCACGGGCTGTCGCCTCTCCCGCGGCTTGCAGGTCTGGCGATTTTCGCATTCGCGTTCGTCGCGGCCGGTTGGCGGTTCCTGCGGTTTGTTTGGCCCAATAAAGAGGAGGCCATGCGCCGTCTGGAGGGGGATGCGGGTCTCTCTCACCAGCCTCTGTCATCCTATAATGACGACCTTGCCCTCGCGCCCGACAGCGGAAGCCAGGCGCTGTGGCGCGCGCACCGCAAGCGCGCCGCTGAGCGTCTTGCCGCGCTCCGCGCCCCGAAACCGAAAACCGATCTGGTGGCCGGAGACCCGTATGGTCTGCGGGCCGCCGTTGGCATCGTGGCCTTTATTTCCGTGCTCGTTGGCGCCGGGGCGCTCACCGAACGGCTCCTGATGCCGTTTGACTTCAGCACGCCGGCCGTGGCGACAGAAGGTGCCAACGTGCGTCTTGATGCATGGGTGACGCCGCCGGCCTACACCGGGCGCTCGCCGCTCTTCCTGTCGTCGGCCACACAAGTTGCCACCGCCGACGGTGTGCGGGTGCCCGAGGGCTCGGTTCTGACCGTGCGTGTCCAAGGCAGCGGCAACGCTGACCTCTACGTGTCCCGCCGTGGGCAGGGCCAGGTGATGGACATGCCGGTGGTGGACGAGCGCGATGGCGTTGTCGCGCAGGAAGGCCTCATCACCATTGATGAGACGATGGCGGTGGAGGTGCGCCGCGGCGGCCTCACCGTTGAGGGGTGGCAGTTCGTGGCCGAGCCCGATGAGCCGCCCACCGTGAGCGTGACAGAGATTCCGAGCGCCACGCGCCGCAACTCCCTCCAGGTGAGCTACGAGCTGCAGGACGACTATGGCATCGCCTCCGCGTCGGGCAGCACGCCCGTGTCGCTTCCGGAGGGCGCCCGGCCGCTGGTGGAAGCGCCGGAGTTCTCGTTGACCCTGCCGGCTGGGACCGGCATGCGCGGCTCGGGTCGGAGCGTCGTTGATCTGACCGAGCATCCCTATGCGGGACTGGAGACTCGCGTCGAGATCACTGCGACGGACGGCAAAGGCCAGACCGCGACGGCGCTGTCGCCTGTTGTGCGGCTGCCGAGCCGGTTGTTCACAAACCCTGCCGCGCGCGCCGTGCTTGAGCAGCGTCAGCGCCTCGCCATCGATGCCCGCCGGCACATGAGCGTTGTCGATGCCTTCGACCTCTTGCTGATGGTGCCGGATCAACTGGGCGGCGCTGGCGCGTTCCTCGCCTTCCAGTCGGCCCGTGAGCAGCTTGTGGACGCCGAGGACGATGCCGCGCTTACGGAAATGCTCGACGCCATGTGGGAGCTGGCGTTGGTGCTCGAGCAAGACACCGTGGGCGACGCCCGCCGTGCGCTGGAGGCGGCGCAAGAGCGGCTGCGCCAAGCGCTGCAAGACGGCGCGTCGGAAGAGGAAATTGCGCGTCTGACGCAAGAGGTTCGCGAGGCCATGCAGCGGTTCATGCAGGCCCTTGCGCGTGAGGCTCAGCAAAATGGCCAGCAACAGGCCATGAACCCCAACGCGCAGGAGATGAATTCCCAGGATCTCAACGACATCCTGGAGCGCATCGAACAGCTGTCGCGCGAAGGCCGTCACGAGGAGGCCGAAGCGCTTCTCCAGCAGCTCCAAGAGATGATGGAGAACATGCAGATGGCCATGGGCCAGTCTGGCCAGAATGGCGGTGAAGGGATGAGCCAGGAAAGCCAGGCGCTCGATGAGCTTGGCCGCATGATCCAAGAGCAGCAGCGCCTCATGGACGAGACGCTCGGCCAAGAGGGGCAACAAGGTCAGCAGGGACAACAGGGTCAGCAAGGCCAACGCGGCCAACAAGGACAAATGGGCCAAGGCCAACAGGGCCAGATGGGGCAGGGCCAACAAGGGCAGCAGGGTCAGGGCCAGATGGGCCAAATGCAGCCCGGGCAAGGTAACCAGGGCAACCAAGGTCAAATGGGCCAGGGCCAGCCTGGCTCAGAGGGCCAAGGTATGAGCCCTGGCGGCCAAGGCCAGTCGTTGGCCGAACTGCAGCAGCAACAGCAAGCGTTGCGCGAACGCCTCGACGAGCTTCTGGACCAGCTAGAGCGGCAAGGCTACGAGCCTGACGATCGGCTTGGCGATGCGGGCGACGCCATGGGGGAGGCTGGCGACGAGCTTGGTCAACAAAACCCAGGCGGCGCCGCTCAGGACCAAGCCGACGCGCTCGATGCGCTGCGTGAAGGTGCGCAAGGCATGGCCCAGCAGATGGCCGAAGGTCAGCAGCCGGGGCAGGGCGAGGGCATGGGACCCGCTGAAACCGGCGAGGGACGCGATCCCCTCGGTCGCGCCGGCCCTGATGGTCGCACAGCCTCCACCCGCGACGTGGGCATCCCGGACGAAATCGACACCCAACGCGCCCGGGAAATCCTGCGTGCGCTGCGTGATCGGCTCGATCTGCCCGACCTGCCGCGTCTCCAGCGCGATTATCTGGAGCGTTTGTTGCCCTAATCGCCCGATCAGGCTTGGTTCAGCGGCGCACCGGCATAGGATAATGGTAGGATTGATGCTGCGGCGGCGTTGACGACGCCCCGCGGACATCTGTCTCGTGTCCGCCGGTTCGTGATAGGGCAACGCCATGACCGACGATGCCGTCATCGCGCTGGAAAATGTCGGCCTGCGCTACGGCACGGGCCCTGAGATCCTGCGCGACGTGACGTTCCAAGTCGCGCCCAATAGCTTCCAGTTCCTCACCGGGCCGTCCGGCGCCGGCAAAACGACGCTGATGCGCCTTCTATCGTTGGCGCTGCGCCCGACCCGGGGTTTCCTCAGCCTGTTCGGCGATGACGTCGCGCTGGTCGACCGGCATGACGTCGCATCGTTCCGGCGAGAGATCGGCGTCGTCTTCCAGGACTTTCGCCTGCTCGATCACCTGTCGCTGTTTGACAACGTCGCGTTGCCCATGCGTCTGCGCGGCCAATCGGTCCATCAGTACCGCGCCGACGTGATTGAGCTTCTGAAGTGGGTCAACTTGGAGAGCCACAGGGACGCTTTTCCGCCAGTCTTGTCCGGCGGTGAGAAGCAGCGAGTTGCGATCGCGCGTGCGATCATCAGCGGGCCAAAGCTCCTGTTGGCGGACGAGCCCACCGGCAACGTCGATCCGCCCATGGCAGAGCGGCTGATGCACCTTTTCCAGCAGCTGAAGGGGATTGGTACGTCGGTGGTGATCGCCACGCACGATGAGGCGCTGATGGACCGCACGGCTGCCCGGCGGCTGGTGTTGAATAACGGCATCGTGGAGGATCGAGGCTGATGGCGGCGGACGATCAAGATCGGCCGCGTCGCCCCGGTCCACCTCGCGCAAGGCCGCCGTCTGCCCGTCCGCCTGGGGGGCAGCAGCCACACGGGACGCCTGTCGGTGAAGAGCAGCGCGATCCGCGGTCCCAACGTGTGCCGTCCGCGCGCCGTGCTGCGGCGCGTGGGGAGGGCGCAAACGCGCCGCCGCAAACGGGGCTGCCCGCGGGGCGGCAACGCCGACAGAGCTTTGTCGTCCCCGTGGAAGACGGCGAGCCCCAGGACATGTCATCGCCCCGACCGCGGCGCTTGATGCCAAACCGTGGCCAGGCGTCCGACGCCGCAAGCGCTGGCCGTCAGGTGGGTCCGCAACGCAGCGCCAGAGCGAGCGGCGAGACATTGCGTACCAACCATCAGCGCTCGCCGGCCGACAGTGCCGATGGCGCCCGTGCAAGGCCGCGTCGTCAACGCCCTTCCGCCACCGACCAGGCGGGCGCGGACGAACGCGCTCGCACGGGGGGTGGACGCGCAGACGCATCGGAGGCGGCGCCCGCAATCGCACCAGAGCTCCCGGTCGAAGCAGCGGCGATCGCCGCAGAGGGCGCGCCGGAGGTTCAGCCTGCGCCCTTCGATTCGGCACCACGCCGGACGCGGGCTACACCGTCTAGCGAGCCCGCTAAGCGCAAGGCGAACAAAGCGCCAAAGCCGGCGCGGCGCAAAACGGCGTCGCGAGGGCGCGCTCGGCTGAGCCCCGCCCGCAAACACCGCGATCACACCGACGAGGCTGTGGTCGAAGGGCCGCTCGTTGCGCCAAAGAGCCTTGGCGGCCGAAGCCTCACGCTGTTTCTGGCGGTGATGACGTTTTTATCGGCGCTGCTTGTGGGGGGCGTCGTCATGGTGGACCGCGCCGCAACGGCCTGGACCGATGGAATTCTGGATGAGGTGAGCGTCACCGTGATGCCCCTCGACGATGGGTCGATGGAACGGCGCCTTACACAAGTCGCCACCACCATGGGGGGGACGCCCGGCCTTCGCGCGGTGACGGTGCGCTCCGTCGATGAAACCGAAGACCTGTTGAAGCCCTGGCTCGGCGACGCCGTGAGCCTCGACATTTTGCCCGTCCCGCGTCTTGTGACCGCGCAGCGAACGGATGAGTTCTCGCCGGAGGGGCTCGATCTTGCGCTTGCGACCATACCAGGCGTTACGCTTGACGATCACAGCGGGTGGAACGAAAGGCTTGCCGGGGCCGCCCGCTCCGCCGCCAGCGGGGCCGTAGTTGCGCTGTCGCTTATGCTGATCGCAACAGCGGTTGCTGTGGTGCTGGCCACCCGCTCGGCGGTGATTGCCAACGCCCACACGGTGGATGTCCTGACGCTGCTTGGTGCCGAGGACCGCTATGTGGCCCGCGCCTTCTCCGCGAAGTTTTTATCCATTGGCGCGCGCGGGGCGGCGTTCGGCTTATGCGCCGCGCTCGTTCTCTTCTCAGCGCTCGAAGTGGTGGCGCTGTTCGAGCCCGCCCGCGCATCCGTCCAAAGTGAAGCGCTGTTCCGCGCGCCCCGCATCGGCGCGGTGGGGTTTGTCGGCCTTTTCCTGTTGGGGCTGTTTATGCTCGCTCTGGTGTGGGCGACTTCACATCTGGCGGTGTCGCGCCAATTGGACCGCCTCAAGCCCTGACCAACTGGCCAATGTCCATGCCAACCACGCCAAATTCTGATCCAAACGCAAAGCGCAAAGCGCCACGAAAGGCAGGACTACCCCACGCGGTCGCGCTGGTGCGCAGCGCGATTTATTCGGTCACGGCCACCCTATGGTTTTTGGTCATGACAGCGGTGGGCGTATGGTCACTGCTGTTGCCGCCGCATCTTGCCCGCTACGCGCTCCTCTCGTGGGTGTGGGGCGACTTGATTTTGCTGCGAGTTATCGTGGGGCAGAAAACTCGAGTGATTGGGCTGGAGAACAGACCCGAAGGCGGCGCTCTCATTGCGGCTAAACATCAGGCGCAGTGGGAGACTATGGCCCTCCTGCCTGTGTTCGACCGCGCGGTCGTTGTCATCAAAAAAGAACTCACCAAAATTCCCATCTACGGATGGTACGCGCTGAAATTTGGGATGATTTCGGTCGATCGCTCAGCCGGCGCTTCAGCCCTGAAGCAAATGGCGGTGGATGCCAAGGTGGCAATGGACCGGGGCAACCAGCTCATCATCTTCCCCGAAGGAACACGGCAGCACGTGGGGGCCCCGCCTGACTATAAGCCGGGTGCCATCTTTCTGTATGAGAAGCTCAAGGTGCCCATGGTTCCGGTGGCCCTAAACTCCGGCCTCTTGTGGCCCAGGAATCGTTTCGTGCGTTATCCGGGCACCATCACGATCAGCATCTTGCCCCCGATCCCACCGGGTTTACCCCGCGCAAAGGCCCTCGCTCAGCTCATTGAGGCGGTGGAGAGCGAAACCGATCGCCTCGTCGCCGAGGCGCGGTCCAGCTCAGCCCCTTAGCGCGGTCGCCAGCGCGCTGAGTGCCGGGTCAGGCGTGCCCGTTGAGGCGAGGAGATCGGCCGTTGCGGTGACATAGTCCTCGTTGGGGCCCGATTTGCCGACAGCGCCACGGACCTGCGCCAACATATCTTCATGGCTCATCTTGCCAGCGTACTGACGGTGGTTGCGGTCCACCACGTAGGTGACCGCATCGACAGTGCGGCCGTCTTCGAGCCGCGCCGCGATGATCCGCTCCAGATACACGTGCGTGATGAGCTCGCGCTCCCTCAGGTAGTCCAAAACCTCGCCGCGGTTGTCCTCCGCCACTTCGAAGACGACGCCCCGGCATGCGCCGCCGCGGTCGAGGCCCATCACCAAGCCGGGCCGTTCGGGCGTCCCGCGGTGGGCCACTGAGTACACGCAAAGCCGGCGGTGCAATCCGCGGATCGTGGCCGAATGCCGCTTCTCATAGGTAAACCCCGGCCGCCACATGAGAGAGCCATAGCCGAACACATAAAGCGCCATCCGTTCGTAACGCCCCGCTATCTCGCTGGTCCCGGCCTATCCCATGGGTTTGCCATGTGAATTCCGGCAATTGTGTTACACACCATAGAGTGCGACGCATCCGCTCAAGCGTGGAATTGCGCAGTTGGCTCATCGCGTGATTTTGTGGTGAGCACAACGCGGGGCGTGACGCGTGGGAGAGCGGAGTACAATGGCAGGAGTAGGCCGCTCACGGCGGTTCACGGTTTTGATGGCTGCAGCGCTGGCTGTGTTTGTGGGCTGGTCGATCGCCTGGTTTATCATCGCCACCTACGTGGATCGCCACGTCGAACGTGCGCAAATCCAGCTCGCCGACAACGATATCGATTTGGAGTGCGCTCAGCGGAAGGTGACAGGCTTTCCGTTTCGCATCGAATTGCGCTGCGCGCACGGCACCCATGTCAGCGCACCCACGGGTGTGACCAAACTGGACGGTGTGACCATTGCGGCGCTGATCTACCAGCCGACACGCCTCATCATGGAACTGGGCGGTCCGCTGTCGGTGCAAAGCGCGTTTTGGGAAGGGCTCACGGCGGATTGGTCGCTCGCCCGCGCCAGCGCGCGGATGGATCTTGAGCACGCCGCCATGACCCGGCTCGACGGCGAGGTCCTCAATCTCGATGTGTCGTATGGGGATGTACCGCGCGCGACTGTCAGCGACCTCAATGTCAACCTAAGGCAGCACCCCGAGCGTCAGCAGGATCTGCAATTTTCCGTGCGCCTTGCCGACCTCAAGCCCCATGACGCTGTGTTGGCGGAACGCCTGCCCAGCGCGAACGTGCGCATCGAGGGGGTCGTGCAGGACGGTGCGATGCTGACGGAAATGGGCGGCGTGCCACGCTTTCTGGCCGCGGGCACGAACGGCATTGCGGTTGTTCTCGACGGCGCCGTGGTGGAGATGGACAACGCGCAGATCGCCGTTGAGGCCGACATGCTCATTGATCGCGAGGGTCATCTGAACGGGAAAGTCGCGATCGCTATCGCCGGGATCGAGGAGGGCATCCCAGCCCTCAGCGGTGCGCAGGGGGGTGACCCGGTGGTCGACGCTCTGATCCGGGCGGTATCGGCGGCGCCGTCTGGCACCGTGGCGGGTGTGGAGGGCCGCACCATGGAGCTGACGCTTCGCCGCGGCCAGGTGCTGATGGGCATCTTGCCACTGCCGATCAGGCTCCCCCCGCTCGACCTTTCAGGGTTGCAGTAATCCAAAACGCTCTGGCTGGCGGGCGGCCGCCGTGGCACGATGGCTATGGTCCACGGTGTGAGGAAGCTCCTGTGCCTCTGCTTGCCGTTTTCGATAGCGATGCGTTGTTTGATGGGCGTCAGTCAGATGCCGCAATGGCGATCCGCCGCGGCACCGCTCGCCTTTTGAGGGAGCTTGGCTTTGCGGTGCTGCCGGAAGTCACTCTGCGCTCCGGCCGCCGGGCAGACATTGTGGCGCTGGGGCCTGAGGGCGAGATCTGGATCGTGGAGATTAAGTCGAGCGTTGCCGACTTTCAGAGCGATACGAAATGGCCCCACTACAAGAGCGCGTGCGACCGCTTCTTTTTCGCGACGTCGCCGGAGGTTGGGGACATTTTTCCCGCCAGCGAAGGCTTGATTATCGCAGACGCCTTCGATGCGGACATTGCCCGGGATGCGGCCCCGCAACGCCTCTCGGCGCAAGCGCGGCGGGCGTTGACTTTGCGCCTCGCGCAAATCGCGGCAAGGCGCCTCCACGAGATTGAGGACCCCCCACCGAGGGGGCTGGGCGACCTCTAAGCAACTGCCGCGTTAAGCGCTTTTGTCCTCGTCGGTCGATTCGGGGCGACCGAAGTTTGGCGCGGCCGTATCCTGGCCGGCATCGATAATGCCCATGCGGATGGCCCGTGTGCGTTCAAAAATGTCGAACAGCTCTTCGCCCTCGCGCCAGCGGATGTTGCGCTGGAGCATGGCCAAATCCTCCGAGAAGCGGCCCAGCGTCTCCAGAACGGCGTCGCGGTTGGTGAGGAAGACGTCCCGCCACATGGTGGGGTCAGAGGCTGCAATGCGGGTGAAGTCGCGAAAACCGCCGGCAGAGAATTTGATCACCTCCGCTTCGGTTACTTCCTCCATGTCGGCTGCGGTGCGCACGATGTTGTAGGCAATGAGGTGGGGGAGGTGGCTGGTGATGGCGAGCACCAGATCGTGCCGCTTCACGTCCATCAGCTCCACGTTGGCGCCGAGCCCCTCCCAAAACCGCTGCACGATGTCGATGGCCTCATCGTCCACGCCCTCGGGCGGGGTGAGGACGGTCCAGCGGTTTTGAAATAGCGTTGCCCAACCCGCGTCAGGCCCGGAGCGCTCGGAGCCTGCGATGGGATGGCCGGGCACAATGCGGGCGTGAGGGGGCAGGTGGGTCGTCAAACTCTCGAGCACGCTCGCCTTGACGGACCCGGTATCGGTGACGATCGCGCCCTCTTTCAGCGTTGGAGCGATGGCGCGGGCTGCGGCAACCATGGCGCCGACGGGGATGCACAGCACCACCATGTCGGCCCCTGCCACGGCCTTTGCCGCGCTGGAGCCATAGCTGTCGCCAAGGCTCATCGCCTGCGCTGTCTCCAGCGCGCGGCCCTCGCGGTCGCAAATGGCGATGTGTCCGGCAAAGCCGTTGGCGCGCAGCCCTTGGGCAATCGACGAGCCGATGAGGCCAATGCCGACGATCGCGATACGCGTCAGCGGCGCGAACGCCGCCGCGCCCGATGGGTCAGGCATTGAGGCCGTCGCGGTAGTCTTTGAGCGCGGCGATGGTGGCAAGGTTTGCCTCATCGTCACCGACCGTCATGCGCAGCATTTGCGGCAGGCCGTACGCGCTCACCCGGCGAAGGATGATGCCGCGTTCGCCCAGAAAGGCGTCGGCATCGCCGGCATCGGCGCCCGGCACGGGGGCAAAGTCGATCAGCACGAAGTTGCCCACGCTGGGCGGCACGCCAAAGCCGAGCGCTGTGATTTCATCGCGCAGGCGCGGCAGCCAGCCATTGTTGTGCTCCACCGCGCGCTCCACGTGCTCGCGGTCGCGCATGGCCGCCGTCCCGGCCGCAAGCGCGGCCGCATTGACATTGAACGGTCCGCGCACCCTGTGCAGCGCGTCGATGACACCGGGCGGACCATAAGCCCAGCCAAGCCGCAGCGCCGCGAGGCCGTGAATCTTCGAGAAAGTGCGCGTCATGATCGTGTCATCGCGGGTCGCGACGAGCTCGATCCCGGCGTCGTAGTCATTGCGCCGCACATACTCAGCATAGGCCGCGTCGAGCACCAGGAGCGCACCTTCGGGCATGCCCTCCCGTAGCCGCTTCACGTCCTGGTGCGGGGTGTAACTGCCGGTCGGGTTGTTGGGATTGGCGAGGAACACGACCTTGGTGCGCGGCGTCATGGCGGCCAGAAGCGCGTCCACATCGGCGGACAGGTTGGTTTCCGGCACGATGACGGGGGTGGCGCCCGCCGCGAGCGTGACGATCCGGTAGACAAGGAACGCGTGCTCGGTGAACACCGCCTCGTCGCCCGCCGACAGGTACGCGTTGGCGATCATCGCCAGGATTTCGTCAGACCCGTTGCCGCAAATGATCCGGTCGGCGTGAAGGCCATAGGTGGCCGCGATGGTGTCGCGCAGAATCGTGGCGCTGCCGTCCGGATACCGCTCAAGGGTTTCAGCCGCGGCGGCAAACGCCTCTTTGGCGGCAACGCTCGGTCCCAGCGGGTTTTCGTTCGATGACAGCTTGTGCTGCTTACCGGCTGCGCCGCTTTTTGCGCGGCCCGGGATGTACGGCGCGATTTCCAGGACGGACGGATTGGGACGGGGGCTCATGGCTCTTTCAGGACTCAGCAACTGGAACAATCAGGGGGAATGGGTGCACTCGGCCTAACACTTTATCGTCTGGCTCTACAGCGTGCGCCCGCACCGCAACGGCTTTATCGTCGCGCAGGATGAGCGCCAGGGGCCCGGTCCCATGCGACACGTTCGCTCCACCGAGCGCCACAGCAGTCTGGCCGCTCGATAGCTCATAGCGGCCACTCACGTGAGCTTCGCCGCAATCAGCCCAGGGCACGTCATCTTCCGGCGCCAAAGCGACGTCGCCGGGGTTGTCGTGGAGCGCTGCCAGCATCTCGTGAGGGGAGGCGGCTGCGTGAAGTGGGATTGGCCCAAATAAAAATCGGGCCGCATCTGTCAGCCCGATTGTATGCACAGTGAAAGGTCTTTGCAGCGCGCAGGCTGTCGACATGATGGTCCGCCAGAGAAAGGCCAGCACTTCGGGCGGCATGGCGCCGTCGTGGTTGGCTAGGCGGTTTTCCAAGACCGCGGCTTCCCGCGCTGGGCGAATGATGGGCTCGCCTGGCCCCTTGGCGCGGCCGATGTCCTCAACGATGGCAAAGCGTTCGCGCAAGAGCTTGTGAAGCTCGGCGTCGATCACGTCGAGCCGTGAGCGCAACTGTGCCAGCGATGCGGGCTTTGCCGCCTCGCCATCATCGCTCGTCTGCCGGGGACCAATCGCCTTTTCCATTGCGGTCGGTGACTAGCCGGTCCTGATGGTGGTGGCAAAGAAAACAGTACGGCCCGCCGTTCATCACGTTGTTTGGAAACACGAGCGCACCACACAATTGTCACCGGGACGCACTTTGCGCCGCCGCCTTTTCCGATTAGTTGACCGTCATGGCCGAGACAGCGTTCCCCGCCGGGGCGGATCCGATTACCAACCGCGAACGCGATAATGAGCGCATACGGCGCGGTGAGGTGGACACGCCATCAAGCCTGCTGATGCGCTTTTCCGAGCCGCTCACGCTGGATAGCGGTGCCGTGCTGTCTGACTGGCAGATCGGCTATCAAACCTACGGTCGGCTGAACGAGGCGAAGTCCAACGCGGTGCTGTTGTGCCATGCGCTGACGGGCGATCAACATGCAGCCAATCGCCATCCGCTCACCGGCCGCGCGGGTTGGTGGGAAACACTTGTTGGCCCCGGCCGTCCGATCGATACCGACCGCTATTTCGTCATTTGCAGCAATGTTCTGGGTGGCTGTTCGGGCACCACGGGTCCCGCGTCGTTGGATCCATCCACTGGCGAACCTTACGGCCTCGACTTCCCGGTCGTCACCATCGCCGACATGGTGCGCGCCCAAGCGCGGCTTGTGGAAGCCCTTGGGATCGAGACGCTGTTTGCGGTCGTGGGTGGTTCCATGGGCGGCATGCAAGTTTTGCAGTGGGGCGTCAGCTATGGGGATCGCGTGTTTGCAGCGCTCCCCATCGCGGCCGGAACGCGCCACTCGCCGCAAAATATCGGCTTTCACGAGGTTGGCCGGCAGGCGATCATGGCCGATCCCGACTGGCGCGGCGGGCGCTACGAGGCGGCAGGTCTGCGGCCCAAGAAGGGGCTGTCGGTCGCGCGGATGGCTGCTCATATCACCTACGTGTCTGAGGCGGCGCTCGCGCGCAAATTTGGGCGCGCGCTGCAAGACCGCGACATGGTCACCTACGGCTTCGACGCTGACTTCCAGGTGGAAAGCTACCTGCGCCACCAGGGCTCCACGTTCGTGGATCGGTTCGACGCCAACTCGTACCTCTACCTCACCCGCGCGATGGACTATTTCGACCTTGCGCTTCAGCACGATGGCATGGCGGCCAACGCGTTTTTGGGCACGATGACCCGCTGGTGCGTGATTTCGTTCACCTCCGACTGGCTGTTCCCGACCGCTGAGAGCCGCACTGTGGTGCACGCGCTGAATGCGGCTGCGGCGGAGGTTTCGTTCGTGGAGATCGAAACCGACAAAGGCCACGATGCGTTCCTCTTGGATGAGCCGAGCTTCGATAGCGCGGTTCGTGGCTTCTTGAAGGGCGCGGCGCGTGCCCGTGGGCTACCTGTCGGTGCTCCATGAGCCTTGCCGTGGACGCATCCGCGCCGCCTGTTGCGCCGGTGGGCGATCTGCGGGTCGACTATGACGTCATCGCTGGGCTGATTGCACCCAATACCCGGATTTTGGATGTGGGCTGTGGTGACGGCGGCTTGATGGCCCTCCTAAAGGAGCGGCACGGCGTGCGAGCGTCCGGCATTGAGCTGAGCCCCGAAAATGTTGCTAGGGCCGTTGCGCGGGGCCTATCAGTGGTCCAGGGCGACGCCGATACCGACCTTTCGGCCTATCCGGACAACGCGTTTGACTATGTGATCCTGAGCCAGACGCTCCAGGCCACGCGAAATCCGAAAGCCGTGCTGGAGAACCTTCTGCGGATCGGGAAGCGGGGCATCGTCTCATTCCCGAACTTTGGGCATTGGACAGTGCGGACCCAGCTTCTGCTCAGAGGCCGCATGCCCAACACCGGCATGTTGCCCGACCCCTGGTGGGCGACCCAAAACATTCATTTCTGCACGATCCGCGACTTCGTGGAGCTTTGCGAAACCATGGATGTCGATCTGCAACGTGCGATCGCGATGAACCGGCGCGGCCGGCGTGTGACGTTCAATGCGCCGTGGTGGTTCTGGAACCTGTTGGGCGAACAGGCGGTTTTTCTTCTTTCGAAGTGAGGGGTTGTTGGGTTCTTCCCGCTGATGGCTGAACGAGAACCGGTGGCTGACCAGCCTATTGCCCTGAACTGGAAAGCATTTTTTCGGCCATGCCGTCTAGCGGTTCGCTTTGCTGTTGACCGCGCTATGATATCGATATCGTTATAACGACAACAACAAGACCTCTGGAGGACGCCCCATGACCATCCGCACGAGCGCCGCCGCGCTCGCTCTCGCCGTTTGTTTTGCCGCACCCGCTGCTGCCGAGTTTCCCGAGCGGCCCATCAACCTGATCGCGCCATTCAATGCGGGCGGTGGCACCGACCTTCTCCTGCGTGGCTTCGCGCCGCACTTTGAAGAGGCCATCGGCTCGCCGGTGTTCGTGTCCAACATGTCGGGCGGCTCTGGCACCGTTGCTGCGTCCGCGCTCTCCGGTCAGCGCCCGACGGGCTACCAGATGGCCTATATGTCGATCACGGTGTCGACCATTCAGCCGCAGATCAAGAACGTGCCCTACGACGTCGACAGCTGGACGCCGATTTGCTCCGTCGCCGCCTCTCCGACGCTTCTGTTCGTCAACAACGACAGCCCGTTCCAGAGCATGGACGACGTGGTCGCTGCGGTGGAAGCTGAGCCTGGCAAGTACGTCTTCGGCTCGTCCGGCCCTGGCGCGATGACCCACCTGACGACGGTCGCCGCCTTCTCAGGCCTCGGCATCCTCGACAAGCTGAAGCACCTGCCGTTCCGCGGCTCCGGCCCCGCCATCAAGGAGCTGACGGCCGGCAACATCCAGTTCTTTGGCGACACTGAAGTTCTGATGCAGCGCGGCGATTTCCGTCCGCTCATGGTGTTCAACGACGAGCGGCTGGAGAACTATCCGGACGTGCCCACGGCGGCGGAAGTGGGCATCGAAGCTCCGCTCAACGAACTGTACCTGTGGGGTGGTCTGTTCGCGCCGGCCGGAGTGCCCGAGGACGTGGTGGCAAAGCTCGCTGAGGCCTGTGAGACCGCTGTGAACTCTGAGGGCTTCCAGGAGTTTGCGACAAGCTCCGGCACGGTGATCAATCACCGCGGCCCGGAAGATTTCGAAGCCTTCTTCCGTTCGCAGTACGAAGATAACCGCGCTCTGATCGAAGCTGCCGGCCTCTAAGCCAACGGCAAACGCGCCACTCAATCGGTGGCGCGCCCTTCACGAGGCTAGCCATGTCCCGCTTCGTCAATGAGCGCGTGTTCGTGCTGCTCATCCTGCTGCTGGTGGCGGCGGCGCTCTACGCGTCGACGTTCACGCAGAGCTTTTCCGACGTCGGGAATGCGCACTCTCCGGTGTTCTTCCCGCGCATCATTTTGGTGCTCTGGATCGGGCTGTCGCTGATCGCGCTGATCCAGACGCTGATCTCTGCGCCCGCGAACACGCCGATTGTCGGCCTCTTGCGCCTGGCCATCCTGATCGCGGCCGCGGTGGCGTACACGATGTTTCTGAACCAGTACGGCTTTTTCCTCACGTCGGCCGCGTTTGCGGTGGTGTGCCTTGTCGTCTTTGGCGTGCGCAATCCGATCATCATCGTGGTTTACGCTGTGGTGGTCCCCGGCGCGTTGGTGGCGTTGTTCAACCACATTTTGAAGATGCCGCTGCCCACCTCGCCATTCACCTTCTACTTCTGAGGAGCGGACGCGATGCTTTCCTCGCTGCCCGACGCGTTCGCCATCCTGTTCACGGTGGAGGGCATCGCGACGCTCATCCTGGGCACCACGCTTGGCATTGTGCTGGGCGCGATGCCGGGCATCGGCTCCACAGTGGCGGTGGCCATCGTGCTGCCCTTCACGCTGTCGATGAGCCAAGCGCCGGCGATCTTGCTCCTCCTCGCCGTCTATGCTGGCTCGGTCTATGGCGGCTCGATCTCAGCAATCCTGATCAACACGCCGGGGACGCCCCAAAGCGCGGCCACGTGCCTTGATGGCTACCCGATGGCTCAGCGCGGCGAGGCGGGCTTGGCGCTCGGCTGGGCGACGCAAGCGTCCATCGTTGGCGGTCTTGTTTCGGCTGTCGTTCTCATCATTGCCGCGCCACAGCTTGCCGCGTTCGCGCTTCAGTTTGGCCCCATCGAGACCTTTGCCCTCATCCTGCTCGGCATGACCTGCATTGTGTCGGTCTCCACGGGCTCGGTGGTGAAGGGCTTGTTGTCAGGCATGATTGGCATTTTTCTTAGCCTGGTCGGCGGCGATCCGATCATTGGCGAGTTCCGCTTCACGTTCGACAACTGGCAGCTCTACTCGGGCTTCAACCTCCTTGCGGTGGTAATCGGCGTCTTTGCGTTGTCGGAAGTTTTCATGCGGGCGAGCGCGAAGATCACCAGCGTGTCGGAGCTTGTCAGCTTTCGCGGCATTGTATTCCCGAAGCTTGCTGAGTGGCGCGGCCGGCGCCGTAACCTTGCCAAGTCGGTGCTGATAGGAAACGTGATCGGCGTTTTGCCGGGGACAGGCGCGGCCACCGCTGCTTTCATCTCCTACGCTGAGGGCCGCCGCTCATCCCCCCACCGCGAGGACTACGGCAAGGGCGAGCCCGACGGCATCGTGTCGTCAGAGGCGGCCAATAACGCCGTCACCGGTGGTGCGTTGGTGCCGACCATGGCGCTCGGCATTCCTGGCGATGCCATCACGGCCGTGATGCTAGCCACGCTGACCCTCCACGGGATTACTCCGGGTCCGAAGCTGGTGGAGGACAACCCGGTCCTCATCGGCGCGATTTTCGCGGGCTTCTTCATCATCAACTTGCTGTTGTTGCCCTTGGGGACGCTCCTGTCGCGTGTGGCGGCTCCACTGCTCCGGGTGCGCGAAGCCTACATGATGACCGCGATCGTGCTCCTCTGCGCGCTGGGCATCTACTTCGTCCGGGGTAACCCGTTCGATCTTTTGGTGATGGGGCTTGCCGGCGTCGGTGGCTTCATCCTGCGCCGTCAGGGCTTTCCCATGGCACCGTTGGTGATCGGCATGGTGCTTGGGCCCACGCTGGAGCTCACCCTGCGGCAAGGGTTGATCCTCACCGATGGCAACTTCTTTGCGTTCTTTGAAAGCCCCATCGCTCTTGTGCTGACGATCGTGGCCATCGCGGCTTTGTCGCTGCCGCTGGTCCGCGCTGCGCTACGCCGCAAACCGGCCTAGAGGCGAGGCGCTAGCGCTCGGCTTTCTCGATTAGCCCCGCCATCGCCGACCAGAGCGCCGGCGGGTTGGCGTACATCGGGAAATGCGCGGAGTGGGGGATCTCCACCACGCCCACGCCGCGGGTCGGCAAGTGAGGCAGGTAGGATAGCGTTGCATTCTCAGAGCCATGAATGAACTGCCGCGGGAAGGGCAGGCCGGTGAACAACTCCATCAGCGGCGCCTCATCTGACAGCGCCACCATCGACTCAAACACCGGTCGCACGGACGACACCTGCACCTTCATCGGCAGGGTGAGCGCATAGAGGTGGCTGCTCGCCTGCGGGATGTTGCGCACTCGCTCGATGAAGGCTGCGAAGAAGGCCTCATCGCTGTCTGTGGGATGCTGGACGATCTGGCGGGATAAGAAACAGTCCTCCGGCGACACGTTGCCCTCGATGTTGGAAAACGACAGCACCCTGTCGCGGTGGTTGGCCGCGAGCATCAGCGCCGTGAGACCGCCCATGGAATGGCCTGACAGGTGGAAGCTGTCGATTCCCACCGCATTGCAGCAGGCGAGTGCCACCTCGACCAGAAAACCAATGTCGAGCGCACTTGGGTCAGAGATTTTGGAACTGCCGAACCCCGGCGCATCCATGAGGAACAGCGGGCGCTCCCGCGTTGCCGGAAATAGGGCGAGGTCGGCATAGTCTTCTTTGGTGGAGCCAAAGCCGTGGAGGCAGACGAGCGGCGCACCGCTACCCTGCCGGCGCAGCGCGGCGACTGAGCAGGAAGTGCCCTTGACGCTCACATTGAGGGACACGGGTTGCAGTTCGCTGGCCATAGCTTCGCCGGATATCATTGATGTGAGCGCAGACGGCGTCACCTAGCGCATGGCCGACTGCGTTGGCGAGAAGGCTTGCCGCAACGGCGATGGTTGAGTATATCGCGCCTACACCCGTCAGCGCGTCGCGCCCACGGGTGCTTTTTGCGTGTTCTGACGGGCGCGTACAGTTTCGCGGAGTTCGCCCATGTTCGACAGCCTTTCGGAACGGCTTGCTGGGATTTTCGACAAGCTCACCGGCCGTGGTGCGCTGTCTGCCCAGGACGTGGATCTGGCGACGCGCGAGATCCGCCGCGCGCTGCTGGAGGCTGACGTAGCGCTCCCCGTGGCGCGCCAATTCATTGAGCGGGTGAAGGAAAAGTCGGTCGGCGTCGAGGTCGTGAAGTCCGTCACGCCCGGCCAGATGGTCGTCAAACTCGTCCACGACGAGCTTGTCGCAATGCTCGGCGAGACGGCCGAGGTCATCGATCTCAACGCGCCGGCTCCTCTGGCGATCATGATGGTGGGCCTTCAGGGCTCCGGTAAAACGACGACTAGCGCCAAGATCGGCCGCCGGCTGCAAACGCGGGACAAAAAGCGCGTTCTGATGGCTTCGCTCGACGTGCGCCGCCCGGCCGCGCAGGAGCAGCTTCGCGTTCTGGGTGCCGAGAACGACATCGAAACGCTGAAGATCGTCCCCGGCCAAACCCCGACCCAGATTGCCGAGCGCGCCATGACCGCCGCTAAGCTCGGCGGCTACGATGTGGTGATCCTGGATACCGCAGGTCGCCTTGCCATCGACGAACCGCTGATGGCCGAGATGGCCGAGATCAAGCGGGTCACCGGCCCCCACGAAATCCTCCTGGTGGCCGACAGCCTGACCGGTCAGGACGCCGTCGCCACCGCCAAGGCTTTTGATGAGCGGATGGACCTCACCGGCATCGTGCTGACCCGCGTTGACGGCGATGGGCGCGGTGGCGCTGCCCTGT
>CAKZYH010000082.1 GCA_937884725.1 uncultured Paracoccaceae bacterium | reverse complement strand
AACACGCGGCTCCGGAAGTCGGTCGCCGATCTGACACTCGACAAAGAGATGCTGACCGAAGTGATCAAGAAAAATATCTGACGACCGTACGGTCGAGACAGATGGTGGACTTTGTGAGATCCGCGTTTCAGGTGTCGATCAGACCAGCGTGCCGTGCGGTCCCGGCGCCGCGCTTGAATGGTTCGACTGGTTCAACAACCGACGCCTCCTCGAGCCCATCGGCCACATCCCACCGGCCGAGGCCGAAGCGGCCTACTACGCCGCCGTGGAGACAACACCCATGGCCGCGTAGCTAACGAGAAACTACCACCGGCAGACTCGGGACGGTTCAGCCTTGGATTGCGTCGTCACTCCGGCGATCACGATGGCTGAGCTGAGGGGCGCCCTTGGCGCCGGGACCTTCTTGCTTGCGAACTCTTACGCGACTGAATGGCGCAAGAGGGCGGACGGCGGGGATTAGTGCCACTCCAGTGTCGAGTTCATCACATCAACGCCGCTCGGACGAAAGGACGAGATCCTGGACACGCTGCGGGAGCGGCTCGCCCCATAATCCATCAATAATGCTCCCCGATTTCCGTCCTGGAGATAATAAGTACAGGCAGGCGACAGCACTGCCTGCCTCATCAAGGCGGGGAGCAGACCGGATCGTACCGGAGACGAATATATGTAGAGGCATTGAAGGGATTCGCGTTATATGAGTGATTAAAGTCAATTACTCTTTCGATTTCGTGCACATTGGCGTGCTTCTTGAACTCGTCGATAAGAGAAAGAGCGTTAATATTGTAATGAACCTTCCATGAATGGAGCGCAGAGAATGCAGCTGCAGCAAAACTAGTGTCAAGCAGAGAGTTCTTCTTGACATTCAAAGCCTGAAAAAATACCTCGTCATTATTTTTTCGAGCATCTATGATCTCTGGAAATCGTTGCCAACCGATAGGTTCAACATGGATGACATGCGTCGTTGACTTTCTTTCTAGAATCTGATCATAAAGCTTTTTTGAAATATTCTCAACCTGTTCAATCGAATGATGTGTAAATATCAATGCGCTTTCGTTGTCAGGAATATACGAAATATCAGGGTCCATAAAATTGAACTGATGCCCCAAGATGGGAAGGTTGAACGATTGAGAGACAAAATTAATTGTCTCAACGCCGGAGCTAGCATACTCTAGCCCATAAAATACCTTTTCGCGTATTTTACGGCCCAGCCATATGCACAAGTCCAGCAGATTCCACCCTGGGCCTGCGCCGAGCTCAACAATGTACTTTGACTCTCGGGCAACCTTAAGTATTTCGTACATCGGCTCTATGTTGGCGGAGGGGACAAAATAACCATTAACCGCCGTCGGACGGATTGTTGGGCGTGCGCCGTCGACATCAAACCCAAGAGATTTCGTAATAGAAAGCATGGCGGGTGACCGCGATTTGCGTGTCATCTGTGGGCGCGGACGAAGAGACGACAGGATTGTCGGGAGATCTTCACCCGCTGCAATTGATTCTGTGATACTATCCTTGACCTTAGACCAATGCCCCTCATACGCCTCCTTACTGTAAAGCAAATCAGCAGTTTTTGTCGATCGCCGCAGAGAACGCAGCTCAGCGGCCATTCTTAAAAACTCGTCAAAAGGATCTGTCATCTTGTTTCCTACCTCATCCGATCGTAGCCGGCGTTTCATCGCTTGACGATGAAGGCCTGACCTTGCGGAAGCTCGATCGGCATTTCCGCTTTGTCGGCAAAGAACTCGTCCATGGCCCGACGTGCGCCAGGGTAGGCTCCGCTCCCGTAATCATCGCAGATAATCATACCGCTCTTTGACAGCCGCGGATAGAAGAACTCAAGCGAATCACGAGTTGGTTCATACAGATCGACGTCGATATGAACAAATGCAAAATGTTCTTCTGAGACAACATGAAATCGCTCAGGAATCCAGCCCGGAAGGACCGTCACATTTGTAAATGGCTCGAAACGTTGGATAACCTGTTCAGAATTTCCCGCAAAGATGCGCTCGCCTGTTTGTGGATCAACTGCAGATGGAAGAGTGTCGTTCTGAGGATGCGGATCAGACAGCCCTTCGAATGAGTCGAAGAGAAAAAACTGCCGCTCTGTATTTGTGGCATACAACAGGTATAAAGAAGACTTCCCCTCTCTCACTCCGCATTCAGCCACTGCGCCAGGCACATTGATAAGACTTCTGAGGCAGGATTGAAGAAAAAAGCATCTCATCCCCGGAATTCCAGGAACACTCACTCGGCTCTGAGCCTGCACGAAATAATCTTCGCACCTCCAAACCATATGCGATGGTATTATAAGGTCTTTTGACAAGGGGGATTCAGCAATATGCCGCTTAACAAGCGCCCGCGTTTTGTCTAGCTTTTTCTCAATACGCTTGATATGATCGAAAAAATCAGAATCATTCATTGTCGGACTGGCTGTTGCTGTACCGGACTGACTGTTGCTATCGCGTTTATCATTCATCATTTTGTCTCATCGCAGATTGTCCGTTGTCAGATAATTCGGGCCTTCGGAGGCCATGACGGTCAGGAGGGTCTGACTCGGGTAGGTTAAGGCTACGCGGCGCAGGTCTGGGTAAGCAAGCGTCGTTGGCCGATGGTCTGCTCCTTAGTTCTTGTTCGCTCCTCCAGGATAGCCGGCGCGCCACCGAAGTAGGCGTCGGTGGTCGTGACGTTGCCGAGGCTATCGTGCACCCGGCGATGGTTTTCATGATCAACGAAGTTGCCCGTAAGCCAGGTGACGAGGTCATCGGCAATGTACGAGGAGCCGTTGTCGCTGAGAAGGCGCGGCCGATGCAGCACGGTCGGGCAATCACAGCCACACGCCGCCAACGCAAGATCGAGGGTATCGATCACGTGCTCCGCCCGCATGGTTGTGCAGAGCTTCCAGGCGACGACATACCGGCTGAAGTCGTCGAGCATGGAAGGATCATCAGGGAAGTGGAGATCGCAGCGAACCGGAGGCGCTGGCGCAGGTCGCGAGAGAGCAGCCTGGGAAGATCGCCGCGATCGGCCTCGAGGCTGGTCCGCTGTCACCGTGGTTGCACCGCGGTCTGGCAGGGGCAGACCTCGACGAGCTCCTCGATGGCGAGATCTTCTACACCCTCCGCGAGGCTCGAACAGTGATCGAAAGCTGGCGTCGCTATTTCAATGGCGTCCGCCCGCACAGCGCTCTCGGTTACCAGGCTCCGGCCCCAGAGACGACGGTGTTACTGCCACCCCTGGCCAGCTCCGTTCGTGGGAGCGGCTCCGCCCGCCAGGCTACCGCTGGCGCAAAGACCGACGCTCCACTAACATTGCAACTCGACCACCTCGTGGGGGCCGCTCAGGCGTTCGGCTGCCAAGTCGCGACTTCGCTCCCGTAGTACGGCGTCGTCGGTACGCCGGCTTTGCGATACCGCACCGAGGATCGGTCCACGCTGATCACCTCGCACGGCCGTCGTTCGCTCGCCCCATCGCCATCCACAAGATGTGCGACCGCGTTCCGCCTCGCGGTGGGCGTCACAACTTTCGGCCCAGCAGGTCTCTCAGAGCCGCTTTGTCAAGCATGATGTCCGCGAGTAGGCATTTCAGCTTGGCGTTCTTGTCTTTTGGCGCCTTCAATCGCTTCATCATCCAGTCCTCCCATCGGGATAGACTGTAGCTTCGAATAGATAAATTTACAGCACACCAAAACACATTACCCAATGAGGGATCCTGACTATGAAATAATTGTGTCTGCAAGCGGTTAAAATGCAACTCTATTATTTAAAAATCTTCCTATTTGTCGGAGTCCCTGCTTTAACGGATATCATTAATTTTCGTCCAACTACATCTTGTATGTATTTTGGAGAAATACCATAGCCTGGTCTGATACTTCTTACATCTTCACTTGAGATAATGCTTCCAGCGGCCATATCGCGTACGAAATAAAGTGACCGGCGGAATTTTACGTTACCCTGTTCGCTCGATTTGCGGCCGTAATCGACACGGCCAAGCGCGTCCCAGGCGGTCCGTGCATCGCGGCAAAGGGCAGCAAATTCCGGCGGCTCGAGGGAAAACGAGTCGTCAGGTCCCCGACCGCTACGATCCAGCGTGAAATGCTTCTCAATAATCGACGCACCCAGCGCGACACTGGCAATCGCGGTCGTGTTGTCTAGCGTGTGATCGGACAAGCCCGTCACCAACCCAAAGCGTGAGATCATGTCCGGAATGGTTTTCAGGCTGTAGTCGGCCGCTGGCGCGGGATAGCCGCTCACACAATGGAGAATGGCCAGTTCGCGGCAACCGCCCTCGCGTGCCGCCGCGATCGCTTCGGCGATCTCTTCATCGTCGGCCATTCCGGTGGAGATGATCATTGGCTTGCCGGTGGCCGCGACGGTGCGGATGAGCGGCAGATCCACCGCCTCGAAGGAGGCGATTTTGTAGGCGGGGGTGCCCAGGCTTTCCAGAAGCTCCACCGCCGTTGGGTCGAACGGTGAGGAGAACAGCGTCACGCCGATCTGGCGGGCGTGCGCAAACAGCGCCTCGTGCCACTCCCAGGGCGTGTGAGCCCACTCATAAAGGTCGTAAAGGGTTCGACCTTGCCATAGGCCGTCGGCAATCTGGAAGTCCGGCGCATCCGACTTCAGCGTGATGGTGTCGGGGCGATAGGTCTGGATTTTGATGGCATCGGCACCGGCCGCTTTTGCCTCGTCCATCAGCCGCAGCGCGGTTTGAAGGTTGCCGTTGTGGTTGGCCGAAAGCTCGCAGATGACAAAGGGCGGATGCTCTGGGCCGATCTTGCGGCCAGCAATCTCAATGTCCATCGCGCTCTGCCTCCGGCCAAAAATTGCCACTGACATCAATCTGCCACGTCTGGAAGGGGCCGTGCGACCCGGTGCGTTGGAAGCCGACACCCTCAAACGCGTGCAAGGACGCCTGGTTGGCATCGTGAATTTCGGCCGACACGCGCAGGATGCTGCGCTCCCGGGCGGCTGAGAGTGCAAGGGCGAGGGCGCGCACGGCGAGCCCCTCCCCGCGCCGGTCCGGATCCACACAAATCCCGACGGTGCCGGATGCCGGATCGGCCGCATCGCGATCAAGGCGCACATGAGCGACCGGTTGGTCCCCGTCGCACACCATCAGGAGATGGCGCTGCCCATCCCGAAGGGCTTTTTTGAACCAAGCCAGATGATCGGAGAGCGGTGTGGGGCAGCCACTTCGATAAAGGCGCCAGGCATCGCCATGATGGCGCCAGCGCCAGACTGCTTCGGCGTCGCCGTGACCGGCATCGCGCAGGGTGAGGGCTGGCGTTGTGATGGCGCGCGACATGCGCTCTGCGCCTTTCCCGTCGGTGACGGCAGCGGCCGCGGCGGTGAGGTTTTGCAGTGTCGCCGGATCGGCCGCCGTATCGAGTGCTGCGATGAGCTTTACGGCAAAGTCCGGCGCATCGGCGCGCCCGGCGCTTAGGACCGCGCCGGCCTCCGCCAGTGCGTGCGCGGAGGCCAGCTGATTGTCCGCCAACACAGCGATGATTGCAGGCAGGCCCAGGCAGCATCGCTCCCAGGCCGTTGTCCCCGCGGCGCCGATCGAAAGATCGGCCTCACTCATGAGGGCTGCCATGTCGTCCACGCCGACACGAACGTTCGTCGGGCGCTGTGAGCTCGCTGCAAGGCGCTGCACCTCATCAAGCCAAGGCGCTGAGGGTCCCATCACGACGCTGACGCGGATGGTGTCGGCAAGGCCGGTTTCCTCCAACGTCCGCAGCACAGCGCTCGTGACGTTGTCCTTGTCGATACCTCCCATGGAGATGAGGATGTGTCGCAATTCCGGCTCGCGCCGGCGGGCCAGACTGTGCTGCCGGTAGGCTGCAAACTCGGGCCGCAACAGTGCATAGCGCGGGCCGATGAGGCGCACTGCGACCGGCGGCATGAGGCCCTGATAATCGGCGGTTTTGCGGCCAAGGTTCTGGTCGAGAAGGACCTCGCAGCGATGCGGTCGGTCGGCGAGATCGTCGATCGCCATGATTTTCGTGCCAGGCGGTGCCGCTTGCGCCTCCCAGCGCGCGTCGAGCGCATAGTGGTCGACGATCAGCCAGTCGGGTTGAAGGCGCTCCAAAAGCTCGCGCGTCTCACGGGCGTCGTTCTGCCAGGGTACGGCAAGCCAGTGGGCGTGGGGTGGGTCATCCGCGGCGGTGATCGGGCGCACATCCGTTTGCGGCAGGACATGGACTGCAATGCCGCGTTCTTGGAGGAGCTCAACATGGTCGCCAAGAAGCCGGCGCGATACAAACATGCACTCAGCGCCGGTTCTCTTGATCGCATCGGCGAGGGTAAGACAGCGCACTGCGTGCCCGGTGCCGATCTCGGCAGATGCGTCGACGCGCAAGGCAATGCGCATGTGGTCAGCCGCTCCGTGCCAGAACTTCGGCGGTTACCTCCGCCCGTTTCCAATCCTCAAGTGTGTCGATGTCCACCACCCGGTGCGCGGGCAGTTCAAGGCCGATCGAAGCTTCACAAAAGATCGTCTGCTGCGCGAGCCATGTTTGCGGGCGTGCGAGATAAAATTGGCCGGCATCATGCCAAGCCTCTTCCAGGTCCTGCGAGCGCCTTTCGAACATGGCCGGATCGAACATGCAGACCCGCCCCTCTTCATTGCGGTGCAGTGCCCGCTGGATCGGTGATGGATAGCGCGCGACAGGGAAGACGTAGGCGCACTCGCGCGCCTCAAGGATCGCGCAGGCGCGTCCAAGATCGTCACTCTTGATTAGCGGCGCCGTCGGATAGAGGCAGCAGACGGCATCGCTCGGACCTAGGTGCTTGGCGAGTACGGTCACGGCGTGGCCTATGACGGCGGCTGTCGAGGCATAATCGTCGGCAAGCTCTTGAGGGCGGCGAAAGGGCACCTCGGCACCGTTCTCGATGGCGACATCGGCGATCTCATCGTCTTCGGTAGACACGATAATGCGATCAAAACAGCCGCTATCGCGCGCCGCCGCTATCGACCATGCGATGATCGGTTTGCCGCGGAAGAGGCGGATATTCTTGCGCGGAATGCGCTTGCTGCCACCGCGTGCCGGGATCACAGCAATCCTCAAAGCTCAAGTTCCGCGCGCACGGCGGCAATGACGGTGTCCTGATCGGCCTCGCTCAGGGTTGGAAACATGGGCAGGCTGATCGCTTCGGCGTAGTAGGCCTCGGCCTCTGGAAAGTCGCCATGCGCAAAGCCCATGCGCCGATAAAAGGGCTGCAGGTGCACCGGAATATAGTGGAGATTGACCCCCATGCCGCGCGCCCTGAGACCTTCGAAAATTGCCCGGTGCCGCGCTCTGTCGTGAACGCGGATGACGTAAAGGTGGAACGGGGAAAAAGCGTCGGGGTGCTGGACGGGCCGTTGCAGCGGCAGGCTTTCAAAGGCCTCATCGTAGCGGCGCACGAGGGCGTGGCGGCGGGCAACATAGTTGTCCAGCCGGTCAAGCTGGCTCGTTCCTAGGGTCGCCGCAATGTCGGTCATGCGGTAATTCCAGCCAAGCTCGATCTGCTGGTAGTACCAGGGGCCATCCGGCGCGTGGGTCATCAGCGCGGGATCGCGGGTGATCCCGTGGCTGCGCAGCCGCTCCATGCGGTCGGCCAGCGCGGCATCGTTGGTGACCGCAGCGCCGCCTTCACCGGTGGTGACGATTTTTACGGGGTGGAAGCTGAAGACCGTCACGTCGCTGTGGCGGCAGGTGCCGACCGGCTCGCCGCGATAGCGCCCGCCAATGGCGTGGGACGCGTCCTCCACCACGTGAAAGCCGTAGTGTTTGGCAAGCGCACCAATGGAGGCCATGTCGCAGGATTGGCCGCACAGGTGGACGGGGACGACAATTTTGGGAAGGCGCCTCTCCTGCGCTGCCGATTCAAGCTTCGCCGCAAGTGCGTCCGGCGACATCGTCCAGGTTGTCGGATCGATGTCGACAAAGTCGACGGACGCTCCGCAGTAGAGCGCGCAGTTGGCTGACGCGACGAAGGTGTTGGGGCTCGTCCATAGCCAGTCGCCCGGGCCAAGGTCGAGGGCGGCGCATGCCACGTGGAGGGCGGAGGTGGCACTGTTGACCGCGACCGCCCGGGCCGCCCCGACGCGTTCGGCGACGGCGCGCTCAAAGTGGGGCACCGCCGGCCCCTGAGTCAGAAAGCTGGAGCGCAGGGCCTCCACCACCGCCTCGACGTCGTTGTCGGTGATCTGCTGTCGACCGTACGGGATCATCATATTTTTCCGATCCGGGATCGGTTCTCATCGATCCAACCCGCAAGCTGCGCGTCCGACATCCACTCGACGTTGTTATCGCTGGAGTAGATGAAATCATCGCTGACTTTGCGACCATTTTTTATGCGTTCGACAGATGTCGCCCAGTTATTAATCGCGGGTAGTATTTTGAAGTAACTATCATATTCGTAGGTATACAGGGCGTCCTCGGTGCCGATCATCTGCTCGTGGAGTTTTTCGCCCGGTCGGATCCCGATGACGTCATGGCGGGCCTCAGGTGCCACAACTCGCGCAATGTCAGTGACCTTCATGGATGGGATCTTTTTGACGTAGATCTCGCCGCCGACCATGTCCGAGAAGGCGTGCCAGACGAGCTCCACGCCTTCTTCCAAGCTGATCATGAAACGCGTCATGCGCGGGTCTGTGATCGGTAACGTTCCGGTGTCCCGAACGGACAGAAAAAACGGAATAACCGAGCCGCGTGAGCCCATCACGTTGCCGTAGCGCACGACTGAAAACGTTGTTTGGTTGTCGCCAGAGTAGGAGTTTCCAGCCACAAAGAGCTTGTCGGAGGCGAGCTTAGACGCGCCGTAAAGGTTGATCGGCGCTGAGGCCTTATCCGTCGACAGCGCTACGACCCGTTTGACGCGCTTATCAATGCACGCATCAATCAGGTTCATGGCTCCCAAGACGTTGGTTTTGATGCACTCAAAGGGGTTGTACTCGGCCGTCGGGACGATTTTGGTGGCCGCGGCGTGGACAACATAATCCACGCCGTCCAGTGCGCGATATAGGCGTTCACGGTCGCGCACGTCACCGATGAAGAACCGCAACCGGTTATCACCAGCGTATTCTTTGGCCATTTCCCATTGCTTCATTTCGTCCCGCGACAGGATAATGATTTTCTTCGGCTTCCAGCGCTCCAGCGTCATGCGGACAAAGCGTTGGCCAAACGAGCCGGTGCCACCGGTAACGAGGATGGTACTGTTACTCAACGACATTGTTGGGGGGCTCCGAATTTGTCCTGTTGCGCGCGTGCCGCACTCAACGACTTTTGCGACATGCTCCACCCAGCGCCCGGGACACTGATTCAGGCCGGATTATCACAGTGAAAGAGCAACGATCCTGGCGGTGGAAGGCATCCACACCGCGATGCGAGTAGTACTGCTGAACCGCGGCGGGGGTCAATCGCGCTGTGGGTCAGGTACCGGCCCAGATCCAAATTATTCTAGCATGGCCCCATCACCGGCGGTACGACATCACATTGATCTATAAGTCCGTCCGGGAGCCGTGTTTGGGTCCCTTTGCCAATGCTCACACGTCCTTTGCAAAGAGGTCCAATGTCCGACACGCGCCCCTCGTCCGGTTTTCGCGGCTCCCTTCTGAAGCTGTTCGGCCTGTCGCCCGCACAGCGATATCCCTGCGCCCCGTCCGTGTTTCGCTCCAGCAAATACGATGAGGAGCACGGCGCAGACGACTATTTCTTTTCCAAAGGGGCGTTCAGCCTCATTCCCGACAACCACTGTAAGGCGACTTTCGAGATCTCGCGCCCGTTCATCACACGGCGTGACGGCGTTGCCATCGATATTGGCTGCCGTGATGGGGAATATTCGCGCTACCTGCAGCGCGAATTCGAGCACGTCTACTGTTTTGACCCCCGCCTGCGGCCGGGGACATTTCCGCACAACGTCGATCTTCGCAAAGTCACCCACTTTTGCTGCGCGCTGGGCGATGAGATCAGTGAGATCACCATGTACGGCGGCAATCACGAGCCCCGTGACGTGAAAAGTCATGTAGCAAAGTGTTTCCGGCTCGACGACTTTGGCTTCACCAACGTCGCTTACATGAAGATCGACGTGGAGGGGTTTGAGACCAAAGTGCTGGCGGGCGCAGAGGCGACCGTTGCGCGCGATCGCCCGCTGATCGTCATTGAACAGAACGAGGTGAGCCTCCCCGGTGAGGGGCGTTACGCGGCCAGGGAATGGCTTGAGGCGCGCGGTTATCGCCACGTTGCCACCTGCTTGCGGGGCTGGGATATGGTCATGCAGCACGAAAGCGCTGCTGCCTAACCGGATCACAGCGGTGTCTCCTACGGAGTGTGTTGACGGTGCTTGAGGGCCGGTGCAAGTCGCGCGAAGGGTTTGCCGCGTCGAGTGCGGTCCGGTTTGAGAGCAATCATGTCAGTCTTCACCAGCTTCATGTCATCTCGCAAAGGCGTGCCGAGGGGCAAGGTCTATTGGGGGCGGCGGCCCGCGCAGCCTCGACCGCCCATCGAAGGCGGTAAGGTGCGCGGCTGGGCCTCAGATGCGAGCGGCAAGTCCCCGGTTCGGCTGGAGCTCGTCATCGACGGCACGGTAGCCGCCAAGACGACCTCATCCATCCGTAGAGACGGCATGGCCGACCCCTTGGAAGCAAAGTTCGGGTTCGCGCTCGCGATCCCAGCAGCGTTCCACGATGGGCGACCCCATGACTACACCATCCGCGCAGCGCACGGCGGATCGGTCCTCTCAGGCGGCCGTTTTGCGGCCGTCCTCGACAATGCGGCAGATCCGGTGGAGGTGAGCGGGGTTGAGGGCGCCGCTTCAAGGCGCCTGCTCCTCCCCTGGCGCAGGCCCGCGCCAGACGCTCTTGTGGACGAGGCAGCGGGCATGGCTGAGGCCAAGCGTCTGGTGGCCGCGGGTAATCTCAGCGGTGCAGCCGCTGTGCTGCGCGATCTTTATAATTTTGCGCCGAGCTCTCAGGCCGTCCTGCAACGCCTTGCGAAGGTCTATGCTAGTGCCTCGCGCCATGCCGAGGCGTTGGCAGCGCTCGACTGTCTGATTGCGCTCAACCCCACCCACTTGCCCGCCCTGGAGCGTCAGGCGAGGATCCTTGCCGGGCTTGGCCCGCCGGAGGCGTTTCGCGCCGCCCTCTGTCAGCTTACCGAGCTGGGGCTGGATACAGCGGGTCCGGCCCTTGATCAGCTGTGCGCACACTGCCTCGCGCGCGCCGACTACGACGCAGCGGTGGTTGTGGCGCGCCGCCACTTGATGCTCGACCACACCCACGTGCCTGCCTTGGAGCATACCATTTCCGCGCTCGTTGCGCTCGGTCGCACCCAAGATCTCTCTGCGGCGGTGAAAGCTTTGCAGGTGGTGGCGCCCACATCGCCTCAAATCATCCTCGGTGAGGCCTTTAGTGCTGATCGCCCTGCGCCCGGCGCCTATCCCATCGAACCGACGGTTTTTCTCCAAACCCAGTATCAAGATGGCTACCTTTTGCAGGACATCTTTTTTGATGGATCACAATACCATCACAACGCAAACCACCCCTGCAAAGAGACCTTTGAAATCTCTCGCGATTTTGTGTCAAAACAGGGTGCTGCGGTGGATGTGGGCTGCCGCGACGGCGAATATGCGCGTTATATCCAGCGTGAGTTCGAGCATGTTTTCTGCTTCGACCCCCGGTTTCGGCCCAAAACCTTTCCGCACAACGTGGATTTGCGGCGGGCGACCCACTTTCAGTGTGCGCTGGGCGATGAGGTTGGTGAGATCACCATGTATGGGGGAACGCACGATCCGCAGTCGGGCAAAGAGCACGTGGCGAAATGTTTACGCCTCGACGATTTCGGCCTCACCGACATCGCGTATTTAAAGATCGACGTAGAGGGCTTTGAGACCAAGGTGCTCGCCGGCGCTGAGCAGACCATTGCGCGCGAGCGTCCGCTCATTGTGATCGAGCAAAACGAGGTGAGCCTTCCTGGCGAGGGCCGTTACGCGGCGAAGGAATGGTTGGAAGCCCGCGGCTACCACCATGTTGCGACCTGCCGGCGGGGGTGGGACATGGTGATGCAGCATGCCGACGAGGGCACGCGCTAGCTTGTGCGCAAAAGGCGGCTGATCCTGCTTGAAATCCGGCGTTCCTTCTCGCGCGCAAGCGCGTCTCTAAGGCTTGCAACCTGCTCGCGCTCCGCATCGAGCTGATCGCGGAGTTTTTCAATCTCCTGCTGCGCCAATTCAGGATCCCAGCCGCGCTTCGCGTGTTCGGCTGTTGTGAGTGTGCGAATGAAGCTGGCTTTGGTCGGCAGCGTATCGGCCAACAGCTTCTGGTATGCGTTCTTCAAGCCGGCCAAGAGTACTGCGCTATCGTCACGCTGAAAAAAGTAGCGTTCAAAATCGCGCATGAGATCTTTCACATTGACGAACGGCAGAACCTCGACCACCTCGCACCGCCCAATGAAGCTGGCGAACAGCGAGAAGGCGCTATTCGCGCACACCACAGCATCGGTCTTCGACATCACCAGCATTTCCACAAACGCGATCTGGGTCGACGTCAGATCGTGGCGCGAGACGACTGCATCCACGTCGATGATGCGATCCTTATAGGTCTGCTTCATGTCCGCTTTGAGCGCATCGTCATCGGAAAAGACGCACACAGATGTATTCGGTCCGAGCGTATCGATGGCGCTTTCGTAGGCCTCCACGGGCGCATACCGATCGGCAAACGTGTACGTCCGCTTGGTGATCGTGCGCTCATAGGAGGTGACGCTTTTAACCTTCGTGCCCACGGCGGTGAGCCCGGCATTGACAAGGAGCGGGACAATGTCGCCGCGGCGCACATGAACGGACACTGTCCCCGTCAGCGGACAGAGCTGGGAGACCTCCTCAAGGCACGCAGCAACCGCTGCGTTGAGCCTCAGTGAGTGAAAGATTTCACGCTCGATGGATTTTTTGTTAAGGCCTGCCTCATCCTCGGCAAACATGTAACGGCTAGTGGCGTTATAGATGACATCGCCGGGTGCACTGTCAAAGAAGTCTTGGCGTTTGCCGGTGGCCCCAGAGATCAGGAGCGTGTCGGTCCCCTCATGCGCCGCCAGCAGCTTCTCATGGGACAAGCTGGATAGGGTGACGTCATTGCTCCGCGTCTTAAAGTCGGTTTCGTCGAACAAGTCGAAGAAGCTGTAGTCATCTTGGGTGGCGTATTTGGCATATCCGGTGCCCGGCCAGTTGATGACGAGCGGGGCGCCAACTTTGGAGGCAAAATCCCAGGCCGCGCACATGTTGCGAAAGCGCCCGCCCAGACGATCCGATCGGGATGCTATTACAGACTGCATTGCCGCCGCGCTCCGTGGCCTCAGGTGATGAGATGCGTGCCGCAGCGGATGCCGCCGACGCTCATAATGATCATGAACGGACGGGACGCAGCGAACCGCACTTCACCTCACCACCCCGCGCACACACCGCTGTAGTGCGCACAAATCGCGCCTTGATCAAGTTGTGGCAAATGCGTGGCCGTACGCTGTGAGCTTACAACGTCTTGCCCGCGGTCGAGCGGTTGACAAGGTGACGTTCATGGTCACAGCGTGCCGCGAAAGTGACGCCCGGCGAGACGTTCGTTGGCCAGGACGCCAGATCCCGGAACGCTAGTTGCGCACGCCACGCTTGGGCGATCGCTTCGACCCACGTGCCATAGCTCGGCCGGTCTTGCCAGCGCGTTTGGTCAAGGCAAAAACACAGCGCGTGTTGGGTCAAGGCGAGCAAGCATTGCTGGAAGGATCGACAGACAACGCATGAAAACGGCACTTATCACGGGCATTACCGGACAGGATGGCTCTTATCTTGCTGAATTTCTTTTGGAAAAAGGTTATGCCGTCCATGGCATCAAGCGCCGGGCCTCGCTGTTCAATACAGATCGCATTGACCACATTTACCAGGATATTCACGCCCAAGATCCGCGCTTTGTCCTCCACTATGGCGATTTGTCCGATAGCCTCAACCTGACGCGGATCATCCAGTCGGTGCAGCCGGACGAGATCTATAATTTGGGGGCGCAGTCCCACGTGGCAGTCAGCTTCGAGGCGCCGGAATACACCGCTGACGTGGACGCTGTCGGCTCGCTTAGGATCCTGGAGGCCATCCGCTTTCTGGGTCTTGAGAAGACGACACGTTTTTATCAGGCATCCACGTCAGAGCTGTACGGCCTGGTCCAAGAGATCCCCCAGCGCGAAACAACGCCGTTCCACCCCCGCAGCCCCTATGCCGTCGCCAAGCTCTACGCCTATTGGATCACAGTTAACTACCGTGAAGCGTACAATATCTACGCCTGCAACGGAATTTTATTTAATCACGAAAGTCCGCGACGGGGAGAAACTTTTGTCACTCGAAAAATAACTCGTGGACTTTCCAATATTGCTCAAGGGTTAGAAGATTGTCTGTACATGGGCAACATTGATGCACTTCGGGACTGGGGTCATGCTAAGGACTATGTTCGAATGCAGTGGATGATGTTGCAACAAGATGAGCCTATGGATTTTGTGATCGCCACGGGCATGCAGCACTCAGTGCGCGAGTTCATTGTTTGGGCGGCGGAAGACCTGGGGATTAGCTTGGAGTTCCGCGGCAAGGGCGTGGAGGAGACCGCCGTTGTTGCCGGTGTTGTGGGTGACCGAGCGCCGGCGGTGAAGCCGGGCGACGTCATCTTGCGGATCGATCCAAAATATTTTCGGCCCGCGGAAGTGGAGACCCTTTTGGGCGATCCGTCACTGGCGCGGGACAAGCTCGGTTGGACGCCTGAAATCACCGCTCGAGCCATGTGCGCCGAAATGATCGAGGTCGATCTCAGGACCGCGCAGCGCCACGCCTTTCTCGCCAATCACGGCTACCACGCCCCCGTGTCGCTGGAGCATTGAGCGGCCGATGCCAAACCAACAGAGATCGTTATGAAGGTCTATGTCGCCGGCCATAGGGGCATGGTGGGGGGCGCCATCTGGCGCCGCCTTGAGGCACGCAAAAGCGCGGGCGAGCCCATCGAGATTGTGGTGCGCACGAGCGCCGAACTCGATCTCACCGACCAAATCGCCACCCGCGCCTTCTTGCATGCGGAGCGGCCGGACGTGGTCATCTTGGCGGCCGCAAAGGTGGGCGGCATTTTAGCCAACGATACCTATCCGGCCGAGTTTATCGGCGACAATGTGATGATCGCCGCCAACGTCATTCACGAGGCGTGGGCGGCCGGTGTGACGCGCCTGGTGCAGCTTGGCTCCTCGTGCATCTACCCCAAGCACGCCCCCCAGCCGATGCGCGAAGAGGCGCTCTTAACGGGCACTCTGGAGCCCACCAACGAGCCCTACGCCATTGCCAAAATCGCGGCCATCAAGCTGTGCGAGAGTTATAACCGCCAATACGGGGTGGATTATCGCAGCGTGATGCCCACCAACCTTTATGGACCGGGCGACAACTTTCACCCGAACAACAGCCACGTCCTGCCAGCGCTCATTCGCCGTTTTCATGAGGCGGCAGAGGCCGGACAGGACAGCGTCGTCATCTGGGGTACTGGCACCCCGCGCCGGGAGTTTTTGCACGTGGACGACATGGCCGAAGCGACCCTGTTCGTGCTCGACCTTTCGCCTGAGACCTATGCAGCAAACACTCAGCCCATGCTGAGCCACATCAATGTTGGCTGCGGTGAGGACATTTCGATCCGTGATGTGGCGGGCATCGTGGCCGAGGTCGTTGGGTTTGCCGGCGAGATTGTGTGTGACACCACCAAACCCGACGGCACGCCGCGCAAGCTTTTGGATGTGTCGCGCTTGTCGGCCATGGGCTGGCGCGCCAAGACGGGCCTGCGCGAGGGCATCGAAGAGACGTATCGCTGGTATTTGGACCATATGCAGGACGCGCGGCGCTGATTGCGCCACCCGGCGGCGATCGGGTAAGCGCAGAGCACGCCAGTGATGGGAGCGTGGCCTCACGCATTTGCTCGTGCCTGAGCGCAGACCCATGGCGTAGAGGAGCCTGTGTCGCCCAAATCGTCCAAATCGCCCTTTCTGGTTGCCGCGTCCTGGGTCCGCGCGCTGCGTGGCATGGGATCGCGCGGCGGCGTTGTTGGCGGCGAACGTTCCGTCGCGACGGCCCCTATAAAGTCTGGCGGCAAGCACCGGACGGTTCTGTTCTGCAGCACCTTTGACCCCGCAGAGGACGCCGATGCGCTGCGCGCTCTGGCGGCTGCGGAACCGGCCAAGGCTGAGCGACGCTTGGTCGTCTCGGGCGGCCCGGTGGAGACCCCGCCAGGCATCAAAGGGGTCAGGCTGGACAAGCATCACGCTCGCGAACTGATCACCCTTCACAACCTTGCCGTGGCCTCAGGTCTTGGCGTTGGCAATCCGGTGCATCGTGATGGCCACGATCTGCTCGCGCTTATGCATCTGGCGAGTACCGGCAAGTTCGATCGTCTTGTGTTGGCGCGCGGAACAGGGTGTAGCGTTCCTCCGGCCAACGGTGTTCAGAGACACGCTTACCAGCTTTGTGGCACGGGCCCGCAGCCGACCGTCGCATTTGATGGCCGCCACCGCGCATTTAGTCCAATGATGGCCGTCGCGCTCGAACTCTTTCTCAGCGGCGGTGCCTATGCCATCCCCTCCTATGACCTCACGCTCGCGCTCAAGACCGCGACCGATGCCAGCGATGCAGTGATTGCGTACGGGGAGTGATAACGGTGAGGGTATGGCGCATTGCATGGCGCGGTTCCCGAGGAAGAGCAGCGCGGCGCTCATGCTAAAGCGCGCTGTGGCGGTAAGACAGACTGCCCGGAGAGAGAGCGCCATGAAGGAGGCTCGGCTCGCTTGACCGAAATTGCAGAAGAGCACGACGGCAGCCTGCGCGTTGACTGGAAACAGCAGGCGCGGCTTGCCCTGCGTCGGAACGATCCGTGGGCGGCATGGGCCGAGATCCGGCACGCACCCGAAGAGCAGGTGGAGGGCACCAACCTGCGCAGTGATCTGTTGCGCCTCGTTGCCAAGCGCATCGTCAAGACACGCGATATCGAAGTCCTGGGCGATCTGTTCCGACTGGCGGTGGACACAGGCACACTTGGCGCAGGCTACGGGCCTGGCATCAAGTATACGATCAGAACGCTGTCGGGTATCTGCGAGGACGAAGCGTTACCCGCCGACGCGGTGCTGTCCGCGATATACCCTTTGGCCGCGGCTAAAAACATCGAGAATCAGGTTCTTGAGGTGATGCTGGATACCATTGAGATTATCTCAGCGCGCGCCACGACGGCAAATACGCAAGCGGTAATGCTGGCGCTGTTAACGTCCTGCCGGCAGCGTGACTATGCGGGCGTTCAAATGGGGACGCTTGAACGTATGATCGAACTTGCCGAGACGTATGCCTAGCCCATCGTCCGATCCCACGGCAGCGACGCCTCCCTCGTTTATCAGGCGTCGCCAGCGGTAAACAAGGTTCGGTGCGACGCCGTTGCGCCTGGCAACCGACGAGACAGTCTCCCCCGGTTCCATGCATTCCTCGAAAATACGCAGCTTCTCGTCCGTCAACCAGAACCGCCTACGACGCGTCCCCGTGATCAGTTCGATCCGATGATAATCCTACGACATAAGCCGGTACTCAAGGATATCCTTGAGCCTTCCCGCTTACGCCAGCTGTCTGGTCAAAACGGGGGGCAGTTCACCGCCACTACATCTTACTCGATTTCACCATTCTCAGCTCGTCTGCGCCGTTCCACGATCGCAAACGCAAGGCCCAGGATGACGGCACCCAGCACACAAGTCCAGACGTAGGCGAATGATGCATCCTGAGTGGTATAAATCGGGAACCACGCGTCTCGCGACAGTTGCGATGCGTGCAGGACAGGGTTCCACAGGACGAGCGCCTTGTAGCTCTGGGGCAGTTGCTCAGTTACATAAAATAGCCCGCTAGATATGGCCACCAGGCGCAGTATAATGACGTAGAGGCGTCTGATACCGGGATAAAGAAACGTCAGAAAGGACAGCATCATCCCGATGGAGAAGCCCATCGTCGCTGAGAACACCAGGCATATGACAACAACGGCCGGCCGTTCAGGAACCGGGATCTGAC
>CAKZYH010000081.1 GCA_937884725.1 uncultured Paracoccaceae bacterium | reverse complement strand
GCGAGGGTGTCGCCGCCGCGGCCGGCACCTGCAGCTTGATAAAGCCTGCAACCTTTTTAGCCACAAACGTCCTTTCCGGAGCATCTTCGCTCCCCGCCGATCTCAGGGTTGACGCACCGACAAGCGGCACACCCCGTTCGCGGTTGCGGTTTAGGGATCGGCAGCCCCCTCACCTCCCGCAGCTCACACCGAAGCGTCACTCGCTTCTGAAAAGTCCCAACGCCGCCAGCACGTAAACCACAGCGAAACCCGACAGCGCGACTATCGCCGCAACGGCCACTTCACCGGGCCATCCTGGTAATGGGCCGATGACAGAGATGACCGCCCCGACGACAACCCCGACCAAAATGGCCGCTAGAAAAATCCTCTTTGTCCTGCGCGCTGAGGGAAGGCCCATCAGCCCGCGACCTTCTCCACCTGCGCGTATTCCAATTCCACGTTGGTGGGACGACCAAAGATCGACACCGCCACCTTCACCCGAGCCCGCTCATCGTCGACCTCTTCGACGAGACCGTTGAACGATGCGAACGGCCCATCTGCCACCCGAACTTGCTCACCAACCTCGAACGTGATTTGCGGCCGCGGCCGATCCACCTCTTGGCTCGCCTGGTTCAGGATCCGCTCCGCCTCCCGCTCTGGGATCGGCTGCGGCTTCTGCGCAGTGCCCAAAAACCCAGTCACCTTTGGCGTGTTCTTGATGAGGTGGTGAACCTCGTTCGTCAGCGCGACTTTGACCAGAACGTAACCCGGAAACGACGTCTTCTCAGTGTCGACGCGCTTGCCGCGCTTCACCTCCGTTACGGTTTCTTTGGGAACGAGCACCTCTTCAAAGTGCTCTGTCAAACCGCGCAATTCGGCTTCTGCCAAAATCGCCTCGCGGACTTTATTCTCAAAGTTCGTGTACGCGTGCACGATGTACCAACGCTTGTTCATCGCCGTCCCGACGCTCAGCCGAGGATGAGGCCCAGGCCCCACCCCAAGATCCGATCCACAATAAAAAAGAAGATGGCCGCCAAAAAGCACATGATGAACACCATCACTGTGGTGATCATGGTCTCCTTGCGCGTCGGCCAAACCACCTTGGAGGTTTCGGTCCGCACTTCCTGAATGAACTTAAACGGGTTGGTGGCCACAGCGCCCCTCAAACCAAAACAAATCGCTGCAGGCCGCCCCGCAAACCGATCCGCCATGTGGATACCACGAGCCGCACGCCCCACGCCTCGCGAGCGGCGGAGATAACAATCCCGGCCCCAACGCGCAACCCCTTGCGCCCACAACGCTCGACGGGTTGGACAATGGCAGGGGCGGAGGGGCTCGAACCCCCGACCTACGGTTTTGGAGACCGCCGCTCTACCAACTGAGCTACACCCCTTCGTGGGGGCTGCCTTAAATGTCAGCGGCGGGCACTGCAAGCCTCCCACGCCCCAAACAGAGCCATCGCCTCACGCAGCCGTGTCCCATCGTGTTCTCATCACGAACAGCCGGCCGATTAATGTTCTCAAGGTTTGCAAGGATCCCGCCATGACGCTCGTCCGCCCAACGCTCCTGATCGCCGCCCTCATCCTTGCCGCAAACTCAGCGTTCGCTAATCCTACTGCGTGGCGTGCGGAGTGGCCGCGGACCGACTTCACATCATCGAGCGTCGACTTCGACACCATCTTGTCCGGCGGCCCACCCAAAGACGGGATCCCGTCCATCGATAATCCCGAATTCGTTCCGGTCGCGCAGGCTAACTTCATGGAACCCACCGAACCGGTGCTGTCGCTGAACCACAACGGCGTTGCCCGCGCCTACCCGGTCCACATCCTCATGTGGCACGAGATCGTCAACGACATGGTCGGTGGCGAGCCCATCGCCGTCACCTACTGTCCACTGTGCAACTCTGGCATCGCCTTTCGCGCCACCATCGATGGAGAAGCGACCCAATTCGGCACCACCGGAAAACTGCGCAACTCCGACCTGGTCATGTACGACCGCGCGAGCGAAAGCTGGTGGCAGCAGTTCACTGGGGAGGCCATCGTCGGCACACTCACAGGCCGCAAACTGGAGACCATCCCTTTGCGAATGGAAGCGCTGTCCGCGTTCGCCGCACGTCACCCTACCGGCGAGGTGCTTGCCCGACCCAATGTGTCCCGCCGCTACGGAGCAAATCCCTATGTTCGCTATGACACCAGCCGCAGACCCTTCCTCTACGATGGCACCTATGACGGCCCAGTCCCTGCGCTCACTTACGTCGTACAGGTCGGCGAAACGGCCTGGCCTCTCCCGCGCATCCGCGACGAAGGCACCATCGAAGAGGAAGGCCTCACGCTGACCTTCATCGACGGGATGGCCGCCCCGCTGGATGCGCCAACCGTCGCCGGCGGGCGCACAATCGGCACCGTGTCCATCACCAGGGACGGTGAAGAGGTGCCATTCCACATGCCCTTCGCTTTCGCGTTTATGGCATTCCATCCCAAGGGGGAGATCAAAGCGGGCGCAAACTGATCGATTGGAGCGGGCAGCGGGAATCGAACCCGCACCAAGAGCTTGGAAGGCTCGTGTGATACCATTTCACCATGCCCGCCCGAGGCGCCCTGATAGCGACGTTCGCCGTCAGGGTCCAGTAAGCAAACGCCCCGTTACTCAGCGGCCTCCAACGTCTCGGTGGAAATGAAGCCACCGGACTGGTGCGACCACAGGCGAGCATAAAGGCCGCCGGCCTTGGAAAGGCTCGCGTGGTCCCCCTCCTCCACCACCTTGCCTTTGTCGAGCACCACCAGGCGGTCGAGCGAGGCGATGGTCGACAGGCGGTGGGCAATGGCGATCACCGTCTTGCCCTCCATCAGCGCAAACAAGCTCTCCTGGATGGCCGCCTCGACCTCTGAATCCAGCGCGCTCGTGGCCTCATCAAGCACCAGGATCGGAGCGTTCTTTAAGAACACCCGCGCGATGGCGATCCGCTGCCGCTGCCCGCCAGACAGCTTGACCCCACGCTCACCCACATGCGCGTCGAACCCAGAGCGTCCGGCCGCATCAGTGAGTCCCTCGATGAAATCGAGCGCATTCGCCCGCCGCGCCGCCTCGCGCACATCCTCATCGGAGGCATCCGGCAGACCGTAGGCGATGTTGTCGCGGATCGACCGGTGCAGCAGCGCTGGCTCTTGCGTCACCACACCGATGGACTGGCGCAGCGTCTCTTGCGTCATCTGCGCAATGTCTTGCCCGTCGATACGGATCGCCCCCGCCTCTAGGTCATGCAGGCGCAAAAGGAGGTTCATGAGCGTCGTCTTGCCCGCACCGGACGGCCCCACCAGACCAATCTTCTCACCAGGCTTCACCGTGAGGTCGAGGTGGTCGATCACACCTTTGTCTTTGCCATAGTGAAACCGGATGCCGTCAAAAGCGATCTCGCCCTCGTTCACCCGCAACGTCTTGGCGTCATCGACGTCTTTGAGCGCAGGTGGGGTTGCGAGCATCGTCCGCCCATCAGCGATGGTCCCCACCGCCTCAAACAGCATGGTCATCTCCCACATCACCCAATGGGACAGCCCGTTGAGCCGCAGCACCAAGGTGATCGCCACGGCGAGCGCGCCGACCGACACCACGTCGGACAGCCAAAACCAGATACCGAGCGCACCGACAGCAAACAGCATCAGCGAATTCAGCGCGTAGTTGACGACATTGAACCAGGTCACAATTCGCATCTGGCGATGGACCGTGCCCATGAACTGGTCCATCGCCTCGCGCGCATAAGTCTCCTCGCGCCGCGCGTGGCTGAACAGCTTGACCGTTTGGATGTTGGTGTACGCATCGACGATGCGCCCGGTCATAAGCGAGCGCGCGTCCGCCTGCCGCTCCGCGGCCGCGCCGAGCCGCGGCACGAAAAACCATAGCGCAAAACCGTAGGTGATCGCCCAAACCACAATCGGCATCGCGAGCCGCCAGTCCAGCGCCGCCGCCACCGCGATTGCCCCAAACAAGAACGACAGGACGTAAACGAAGACGTCAAAGATACGCATGACCAGGTCGCGCACCGCGAGCGAGGTCTGCATCACTTTGGTGGCAATCCGCCCGGCAAACTCGTCGGCGTAAAACGACATGGGCTGGCGCAAGAGATGCCGGTGCGCGAGCCAGCGCACCAGCATCGCGTGATTGCCCGCCAGCGTCTGGTGCATCACCGTCGTTTGCAACAACACACCGCCCGGCAGCAGGACCAGGACCAGCACGGAGAGCCAAACCAGCGTCCATGCCTCTTCCTGCAGGAATGTCTCAGGATCGTGCGCGGTCAGCCAATCCACAACGGTGCCGAGGACGCCAAACAAATACGCCTCGCCAAGGCCAATGGCCATCGAGCCGGCGGCCATCAGCAAAACCCACGGCCAAACATCGCGTGTGTAGTGCCAAACGAAGCCGAAAAAACTGTCCGGCGGCGTCTCTGGCGTGCGATCCGGATAGGGATCCACCAGCTGCTCGAACCGACCAAACATGCCGCGCTCCTCCCTCACCACAGCGGGAGGTAGTGCGGATCGGCGCAAATCGAAGCGGCATAACCGAGCCGTGCCGACGCGGCCCACCTATGCCGTTCGGCATGCGAGGTTAACGGCTAACGTTGCGGCAGCTCGGACCCTGGCTCGATAGCGTCAGTGAACGCCCGGAACGCCGTCAGCGCTCCTGTTAGCATTGCAGCTCTGTCGCAGAGCCGCTCATCGGCGTCGCGCAAGTCGTTGAGGAATGCCGCCCACACGCTCGGCAGCGTTGCGTCGCGGAAAAATGGCTGCCTGGCCAGCAGTGCGTAGCGGCGATGCAAAAGCCGTCCGCCCAGGCGCGACCCCTCCAAAACATAGGCCGCGCCCCAGCCAGCCGCTTCGCTATCGATCTCCACCGATTTTGCTGGCGCGTCCGGCAACGTATCGGCACGTCCCCGCGCGGCCCACGGCGCGAGCGGCGTCCCCGTGGCAGCAGAGCTCAGCGCCGCCTCAACCCCGGGCACTGCGGCCGCCATGGCCGCGATGAACGCCGCCGTCCCAGCGTCCGTGTGCAGCGGAAGCGCCGACAAAGACGCGTCCAACTTGCCGTGCTCATCCGCTGTGCCACGGGACAGCGTTTTCCAAACGTCCTCCGGAGCGACCGCCGCCGTTGTCTGCCAAGCTAAGTCCACAACCGCCACGCGCCTCCCTCCAATGCGCTCACGCCGCAGCTTGCAGCCCAGCGAGCCGCTCCGCAACGACGTCGATAGCAACGTCCCCCATCAGTGCGTCCGACACATCGCGTCCCGTCAGCGCACCAAATTTAAACCCGTGCCCAGAGTCCGCTGACACAACGAACGCGCGGTCTGCCTGGCGCAAATAAAAGCGTTCGTCCGGCGCATGGACCCAATAATTCGCCTGGCCCCACCGCAGCACGAACTGGTCCGCATCCCGAAAGCGGCCGCGATATTGGGAGCGCATCAGCTCCATTTCGTCGTGCCCAATGGCACGGTTTGCCATGTCAGGATCACGCCGCCCAAGATGGCTTGCCCCGAGTTTCGCCGGCAACGACCCGATCGGCGGCATACCCCAGAGCGCTGGCGACCCGCCCAGATGCGTCCAGCAAGGCGCGTTCGCAAACGCTGCGCGCAGATGTTCCGGCGGTTCCGCGTAAACGATGATCGTGCGATGCGGCGTCAATGGCAGCGCCATGTCCGGCAGGAGCCGAGCGGTCTCAACACCGGCCGCCAGCAGCACAGCATCGCCCTCAACGCGCCGGCCATCTTGAAGCGTCACCGCACCGTTTGCGGCATCCACAGTCTCGACCGGTGAATGCTCAAGCACAGCCGCACCCTGCCCACGCAGCCACCAGACAAGATCGATCAGAATGTGGTTCGCCATCAGCGCCCCGCCCGCCGACAACAGTCCGTAAGAAACGTTTGCCACTTCCAAAAACGGAAACCGCTCAGCAAGCGCCGCAACCCCGTCGATGCGCTCATACTCGATCCCAAGCGCATCCATGTTGGCGCGCGTGCGATCGGTCCAATCACCGGCCTCCTGGCTTGCCGACAAGACGCCCCTGTCGGCGTAGTAGCGCTCCTGAGGGCCACCAAGATCGGCCCACATGGATCGCCAAGCCTCAAAAGCCTCGTGGATACGGCGCGCATAGCCCCCGCTGTCGCCATAAGCGAACCGGATCAAGCGGTGATAGTCGGTCGATGCCGCGAGCGGGTTGGGAATGGCGCCGCGCTCCACCACCGTGACGTCGGCGCCGGCCTTGGTCAGCGCGTACGCGGACGAGAGGCCAACAATCCCCGCGCCCACCACGATCACCCGCATCCCTCTCTCCCCCCTATCGCATGCCACTCCGACCGTGTGGATGCAGTCTAAGGGGGAGTGCGTCTGGCTGTAAACAATACGTGACAGCGAGAGTGTTAAGCCAACACATCCTTGGCTGATAATCGCGACTCCTAGCCAGTATACTCGCCACACGCGGCAACGAACGAGCTCGAACGACTGCACGTTGACTCTTCACGGCGCCCGCAACCGCAACGGTGCTGGTTCGATCATAGCACTAGCCCAGGCTGGCTAAGACTTGTGCGGGGCCAACCACAAAATCTTCTTGCGCACCGCAAACCCGCACTTACCCTCTCGGTCATTCACGGAGATCGATCCTGTGACAGGCCAACTCGTCCGCACCTTCCGCCATGGCGATGCCAGCTACCGCGGTGTGAGCCACCCTGGTTTCATCGGTGCACGACCCGACCTCTCCCAATGGCTGGAACCCCGCGGCCTGGTTCGGTTCAACCTGCGCGCTGGTGACCTCGTCCAGCTCGAGAGCAACGGCAGCCGTCGTCATCCGATCGCCCTCGCTTTCACTCCCGAGGGCGGAGACGGCCTCAGCTCCCTCAACCTATCGGTCTCCGAGCCCGCCGACGTCGCAGTCATCGAGCCTTCCACTGTCGACAGTGCCCCCCTCATCGGCTGGCTCACGAAGCACGGCGTTGCCACCGAAACGCCACTCGAGGGACGGCGTTTGGCCCTCGGCACGGAGCCAACCGTGCTGCGTGCTGGCGCCGCACTCACCCTCTGGCTCGCTTTGCCCGCGACGACCCATGACCTGGTGAGCGGCAAGGCCAGTGGCGCTGTCCACGTCCAGCATCAGCCTGCCCCATCCAATGCGCCGTTACTGCCGCCGGCCTTGGGCGATGTGCGCGATGAGTTCACGATCCCCCGCGGCACCGCCATGGCCTATCAGCTCGCGGCCGGCGAAAGCGTTCAGATCATCGACGTTGAAGGCCAGCAGTGCTCCGACTTCACCGCCTTCCGCTCAGCCGGCCTGCACGCTGGCCGCGAAGAGATGATCGACGGCACGGTCACCCGCTCCATGGCGCGCGGCGCCTATCCGCTCCCCGGCCTGTTCGACAAATATTATGACAGCGCCATGCGCCCCATGCTGCGCGTCGCCCAAGACACGGTCGGCCGGCACGACACGTTTGCCCTCGCCTGCACAGCCCGCGGCTACGAAGAGCGTGGGTTCCCGGGCCACCTCAACTGCTCCGACAACATCTCGAACGCACTCGCCCCCTTTGGCGTCGCGCCGCGCCCCGCCTGGCCAGCCATCAACCTGTTCTTCAATTCGTGGATCGACGCTGCCGACAACCGCCTCCAGTCCGACGAAGCCTGGTCGCGCGCAGGCGACTACGTGATCATGACCGCCCTCGACGACGTCACGTGCGTGTCCACCGCCTGCCCCGACGATATCGACCCCATCAACGGCTGGAACCCCACCGATGTGCACGTGCGAATCTACCGCGAAAAGTCGCCGATCAGGCGCGCCATCGCCTACCGTGAGCGGGCGGGCGCGATGGCAGAGCTGAGCGAAGAAACGGCGTTCCACCCACGCACAAGCCAGCTCACCAGACAGTTCCACCCGGCCCGCAATCTCTGGGTCCCATCAGCCTACACCGCCACAGGCGCCATCGGCGAGTACTGGGCTTGCCGGGAGGCTGCGACGCTGCAGGACACAAGCTCGCTGCGCAAGTACGACATCAAAGGCCCCGATGCAGAGCGCCTGCTTCAGCATGTGTTGACGCGGGACATCGCACGGGTCCCGGTCCACCGCGGCACCTACGCGTTGATCTGCGATGAGACCGGCCAAGTGGTGGATGACGGCACGCTCTTCCGCCTCGCGCCCGACCTTTTCCGCTGGTGTTGCGGCAGCGAGGACAGCGAACGGATTCTGAGCGAGCACACTGCAGCGCAGGGCCTCAGGGTGCGCGTCGAAGCCATGCGCGGCGCCATGCCAAGCCTCGCACTGCAAGGGCCGGCAAGCCGCGACATCCTGCGCCGGGTTGTCTACACGTCGCCGCACACCCCATCGCTCGACGATCTGAAGTGGTTCGGCATGACCCTCGCGCGTCTCGGTGACCGCGAAGGCCCCCTCTTCATGCTCACCCGCACAGGCTACACTGGTGAACTCGGCTATGAGCTTTTCATGACGCGCGCCGATGCGCTCACCATTTGGGACGGCCTGATGGAGGCCGGCGCACCGCTCGGCTTGACGCCCATGGGCGGCGAAGCCCTCAACATTCTTCGTATCGAGGCCGGTCTCATGGCCGCGGACGCCGAGTTCGCCCCCGGCGTCGACGCGTGGGAGGCAGGCCTCGGCTTCACATTATCGATGAAGAAGACGGATTTTGTCGGCCGTGCCGCGCTGGAGCGAAACAGCGCCGCCCCACGCCGCACCCTCGTCGGCCTCCTGCTCGATGGCGATGACGTGCCGAGCCACGGCGACCCAGTTCTGGTCGGAGAACGCCCCGTCGGCGTCATCACCTCCGCCGTGCGCTCGCCAACCCTAGAACGAGCCATCGCGATGGCCCGCGTCGCGGTGGAGTATGCGGCGCCCGGCACGGAGCTCACCGTCGGCCGGCTCGATGGGCACATGAAGCGCCTATCCGCCACCACAACGACAATCCCCTTTGTCGATCCAGAACGAAAGCGCCCGCGGGCCTAAGGCGGCGGCCCGCCGACGCCGTTTTCGCTAGCCGCGCGATATCACCCGAATGCGGCTGTCCCACTCGCCCCGATCCACATAGGCACCGCGCAAACGCCGCCGCCCGGTGGACGGGTCAAACGCCTCGCGACCATGCAGGACGCGGCGATTGTCAAAAACCACCATCTCGCCCCCGCAAAGCTTCAGCGCGATGGTGTATTGCGGCCCCCGTGTCAGCGCCATGAGCTCGCGATAGGCCCGGTAGAACGCCACCATCGCCTCAGGATCGATGTCCAGCACATCGGCAATGTGCGCGTTGAAGCAGACCTCCGACACTGCCCCATCGTCGTCCAGCACAATCATCGTCTTGCGCGATCGAATGTCGGTGACGCTGTCGTAGAACCGGAACGGCACCTCCACGGTGGACAAGACCTCAAACGCCTCAGGGTTTTGCGCGCGCAGGTCCTCCGCAACCGCCGCGCCGTCGCAGAACGTAGAGCCGCCACCGACGGCCTCGTTCGCAAGGCAGTGCAGAAATTGATACCCGGGCGGCATCTCCTGATTGGTGAGGTCCGTGTGCAGAGGCAGCGCATCGGCGGTGTAGGCTAAGTTGTTGGGATCAGGCTTTGATTCCACATCAAACGTGAGCCCAAAATTGGTCTCGCGCAGGTGACCGATGCGCCGCGCCACATCGAGCCCCGCCTCCAACTCGTCTGCAAGCCCAGTGACGATCGACACGCCATATCTCTTCGTATCAAGCAGCCACTCACAAAACGCGTCATCGGATGCCGCAAGTGTTGCGGCATCCGCCCGCGGAATGCCCTCAGCGCCCAAGCTGTTCCGCCAGCGGACCGGCGTTACCGCCGCCGGATCGCTGCGCCGCTGCCCCGGTCGATGCGCTTTGATCCAATTCAGATCGAACCGGCTCTCGACATCTGCCCCCGGCCAGCGAAGCCGCAGCGCGCCGCCTTCGATGGCTGCGTCTTCAGCGCGGATGTCGAGTGGTATGGTGGTGAGGTCGAAGGCGCGCTCCCCTGTATCGGGATGAAAACCCGACGGGTCAGTATCGCGCAGCCAAATGAACGGGAACTGGCCCACGGTGCCGTCGTCCCAGCGGATGGTGAGGCCCGCGGCCCCGGTCTCCAATTGAGGTGTCATCAGTCACTCCAGTGATCATCGCGTTGTTGTTGGCGTGATCACTGAAACGGCGGCGGCCACCACTCCTGGCGTTTCCACGGGTACCGAGCGAGGTTCACAAGGTCCAAGCCGCCGGCCAAGTCGCGACGGGACGAGACACCACGACCGACCAACGCGCGGCCGCCGTGGGCGCACGTAGGACGGTCAGAGACAGCATCGACCCCGACACCATGCAGTGTATCCCCAGTCTTCGGCCGAACGATCCTAGCCCTTCGGTTCCGCCGCAAACAGCGGCTTGTCGGAGCCAATGCCGCCCGTTTCCTTGTCTTCCCAGTTGTTGGTCAACCGCAGCGCCACCATTGTGCATACCGCCCCCGACAACAAATACGCCCCTGCCGCGATCAACCCGATGGTGCTCGACAAGAGCAGCGCAACGAAGGGTGCAAAACCGGCGCCAAACAGCCAGGCGAGATCGGACGTGATCGCCGCCCCTGTGTACCGGTACTTTTGTGAGAACCATCCAGCGACCGAACCGGACGACTGACCAAACGATACGCCAAGCAGCGCAAAGCCCGTCGCCATGAAGTAAATCTCGCCGTAGATGCCGGCGTCCAAAAACTGCGGCGCAAACCCGCTAAAACAGGCCGTCAGCAGTGCGCAAACGCCAAGCAAAAGGCGGCGTCCGTACTTATCCGCGAGCCGGCCCGAGACAACGATGGCAATGACGAAAATGACCGCACAAATCGATTCAATGGTCAAAAACACCCACGGCGACTCGTCCGTGTACAAAAAGATGAACGCCAGCGGGAACACGGCGACCATGTGGAAGAGCGCAAACGTCCCAAGCGGGACGAAAGCGCCCACCAAGATGGTCTTGCCCTCGGCACGAAGCGTCGACAGCACAGTCTCTGGCCGAAGCTCGTTCGCCTCATAAAGCTTCGCGTACTCTGGCGTCACAACGATGCGAAGTCGCGCAAACAGCGCCACGACGTTGATGGCGAACACCACGAAGAACGGGTAGCGCCAACCCCAATCGTAAAAGTCCTCCGGCGGCAGAATGGCCACGAAGTAGGCGTAGAGCCCACTCGCCAACACCAGCCCGACAGCTGCGCCAATCTGTGGGATCATAGCGTACCAGCCGCGCTGATTGGGCGGCGCGTTCACCGCCAAAAGCGATGCCAGACCGTCCCAAGCGCCGCCGCTCGCCAGCCCCTGACCGATGCGCAAAACGATCAGGATGACCGCCGCGAAATGGCCGATGGCGTCGTAGGTCGGCAGGAAGCCGAGCAGGACCGTGCACGTCCCTGTCAAAACGAGCGCAACAGTGAGCTTGGGACCGACGCCGAAGCGGCGATGGACGGTAGTAAAGATCGCGGTCCCCACGGGCCGCACCACAAATGCAATCGCGAAAATGGCGAAGCAATAAAGCGTCGCAGTCACCGGGTCGGTGTGCGGAAAAACCCGCGCTGGGAAAACGATCACGCAGGCGATGGCAAACACGAAGAAGTCGAAAAACTCCGAGGTGCGGCCAATGATCACGCCGACCGCGATATCCCCCGGATTGACGTCATGGCGCGTGTCGCTCGGCTGCCCATCCGCCGGCGCGTGACTTTGTACACTCATTATTCGCCCCCCAATCCCAAGCGCCGCCTAGGCCAACCCTGCGTTTGACCGCGTCCGTAGGCAGGGCTCCCGATGCTCAGCGTCGCAAGCCCTTTGTTATCACCTCAATCTGTATTATCGGTTAGGTTGTAAAGCAAAGCAGACGCTCGCGGCCACCATCTAGCCTAATGGACGCAGTGGGATGTATGACTGAACTGACAGCATCCGGACCAGCCCGCCACGTCGGTTATGACGCGGCAGTCTGACCGCCAAACTCGGGGGGGCTCGAAGGCGGCAATGAAGAAACTACTCCTCGTTGGAGCGGCGCTGGCGCTGGGAGGCTGCCAGGCGGTGGTCCTCGAACCAGCGGGTGACGTCGCGATCCAGCAGCGCAATCTGATCTATATCGCGACCGCGCTAATGCTGATCGTCATCATCCCTGTGATGGTCATGACCGTTGTTTTCGCTTGGAAATATCGGGCAGGCAATGAAAAGGCGAACTACGATCCCAACTGGGATCACTCCACAAAAATCGAGCTCGCGGTCTGGTCAGTCCCCCTCCTGATCATTGTCGTTTTAGGCGCTGTCACGTGGACAATGACACACCTTCTGGATCCATACCGACCACTGGGTCGCCTTGATTCGGACAAAGCCATCATCGCCAACGTCGAACCGCTCAAGGTCGAGGTGGTATCACTCGATTGGAAGTGGCTCTTCATCTACCCGCAATACGGCGTCGCATCGCTCAATGTGATGGCTGCGCCGGTGGACCGGCCGATCGAGTTCTCTCTGACCTCAACGGTGGTGATGAACTCGTTCTACGTCCCTGCCCTCGCGGGCATGATCTACACGATGCCCGGCATGGAAACGAAGCTCCACGCGGTTATCAACGAGCCCGGCGACTTTGACGGCTTCTCCGCGAACTACTCGGGCAAGGGCTTCTCTGAGATGCGTTTCAACTTCATGGCTCGCGACGATGCCGGGTTCGATGAGTGGATCGAATCGGTCCGCGCGAGCGAGGAGCACCTCGACCGCACGCTGTATCGCAAACTTGAAGCGCCGACGGTGTCCGACCCAGAGCGCCTGTTTGGGTCAGTCGATCCCGACCTCTTCGACCTCATCGTCAACATGTGCGTCGACCCAGCCAAAATGTGCATGAGCGAAATGATGGCCATCGACCGCAACGGCGGTTTGGGTCTTGCGGGCATCCACAACACGCTGCCCGAAACTGGCCTCAGCCGGGGGGTCGCCCGCGCGTCCGTCTTCGGCCCGGCCCCGCGTTACCTTGCCGCAATCTGCACGCCCGACGAGGCCATTGCCGCGCTTCGCGAAATCGAAAAGCCGGAGGTGCGGGACCGCTTTAAGCGACTGACAAGCCTCAACCTGCCTCAACCCCACGAAGCCGACATGACCCCAATCATGATTGCCGACCTGGCAGCCACCTTTGAGGAGCTTGCGTCCGATGGCCGCCGCACCACTCCCTGAGGTCATCAGCCCGATCTTCGGGCGGCTGACCTTTGCAGCGCTGCCGCTGAATGAGGAAATCGTCGTCGTCACCTTCATCGTGGTGGCGATCCTCGGCGCATCGGTTCTGGGCGCAATCACCTACTTCCGCCTGTGGGGTTACCTCTGGCGCGAGTGGTTCACGACTGTCGATCACAAGCGAATAGGCATCATGTACATGGTGCTCGGCCTCGTCATGTTCCTGCGAGGCTTTGCCGACGCCATCATGATGCGCATCCAGCAGGTCTGGGCGTTCAACGGCTCCGAAGGCTACCTCAACGCGCACCACTATGATCAGATTTTTAGCGCCCACGGCGTGATCATGATCTTCTTCGCGGCGATGCCGTTCATCACAGGGCTGATGAACTACATCATCCCGCTGCAAATCGGCGCGCGAGACGTTGCGTTCCCCTTTCTCAACAACCTCTCCTTCTGGATGACCACAGCCGGCGCGATTGTCATCATGGCCTCGCTCTTCGTCGGCGAGTTCGCACAGACAGGCTGGCTTGCGATCCCGCCCTTGTCGGGGCTGGACGGCAGTCCCGGCGTAGGTGTCGACTACTATATCTGGTCGCTCCAGGTGGCGGGCGTCGGGACAACGCTGTCGGGTATCAACCTTGTCGTCACCATCCTGAAGCTGCGCGCGCCTGGCATGACCTTGATGAAGATGCCGATCTTCACCTGGACTGGCCTGTGCTCAAACATCTTGATTGTTGCGACCTTCCCGGTCCTCGCAGCCGTTCTCGCGCTCCTCGGCCTCGACCGCTACCTCGGAACCGCCTTCTTCTCCGCCGAGTTCGGCGGCAATCCGATGGTCTACGTAAACCTCATCTGGATTTGGGGTCACCCGGAAGTCTATATCCTGATCTTACCCCTCTTTGGAGCGTATTCAGAGATCACATCCACCTTCTGCGGCAAGCGGTTATTTGGCTATTCCTCAATGGTCTACGCCACTGTTGTGATCACGATCCTGTCGTACATTGTGTGGCTGCACCACTTCTTCACCATGGGGTCGGGCGCCAGCGTGAACTCGTTCTTCGGGATCACGACCATGATCATCTCAATCCCGACCGGGGCGAAGATCTTCAACTGGCTCTTCACCATGTATCGCGGCCGTATCCGGTTTGAGCTGCCGATGATGTGGACCGTTGCGTTCATCCTGACGTTCGTCGTGGGCGGGATGACCGGCGTCCTTCTCGCAGTTCCTCCGGCCGACTTTGTCTTGCACAACTCGCTGTTCCTGGTGGCGCACTTCCACAACGTGATCATCGGCGGCGTCGTGTTCGGCGTGTTCGCGGCCATTAACTTTTGGTGGCCCAAAGCCTTCGGGTTTAAGATGAACCAATTCTGGGGACACGTGTCGTTCTGGTTCTGGGTGGTCGGGTACTGGGTCGCATTCACCCCGCTCTACATCCTAGGCCTAATGGGCGTTACACGCCGCACCCGCGTGTTCGATGACCCATCGCTGCAGATTTGGTTCATCATCGCAGCGGCAGGCGCTGCCTTGATCGCGGTGGGCATTCTGGCGCTGCTCATCCAAGTCGTCGCCAGCATTGTGCAGCGCAAATCTCTCGCGGATGAGACCGGCGATCTTTGGGACGGTCGCACGCTTGAGTGGGCCACCTCCTCACCGCCCCCGATTTACAATTTCGCTTTCACTCCGCTGGTTCACGACATCGATGCGTGGACCGACATGAAGGAGCGCGGCTACAAGCGCCCGCTCGATGGGTTCGGGCCCATCCATCTGCCCTCAAACACCGGGACAGGTGTGATTATTGCGGGTCTCAGCACAGTCCTGGCCCTTGCGATGGTCTGGTACATCTGGTGGCTCGCCGCGCTGAGCTTCGTTGCCATCGTCGCGGTCGCCATCCACCACACCTTCAACTACGATCGCGAGTTCGACGTCTCCGAGGCGCAGGTGAGGGAGACGGAAAACGCCCGCACTCTGCGCCTTGGGCAGGCGATCCCAGGATCCAATGCCGGTCAGACGGTGCCTGCAGAATGATGGATCGCGCAGTCTTCCCGGAGGACGTTGAGTTCCATCCGGCGGAGGAGCCCCACCACCCCGAGGGCAGCTCCACCATGCTCGGCTTCTGGATCTATCTGATGAGCGACTGTCTCATCTTTGCGGTCCTGTTCGCGGTGCACGCCGTGTTCGGTGCAAGCTACGCCGCAGGGCCAGCACCCAAGGACATATTCGAGCTGGAGCTTGTGGCGATCAACACCGCAGTGCTGTTGCTGTCTTCGATCACCTTCGGCTTCGCCATGCTGCGTATGCACATGGGCGACAAGAAGGGCACGCTGATCTGGCTCGGGATCACGGGCGTCTTCGGCGTCATCTTTCTTGCCGTCGAGATCTATGAGTTCACCCATCTGATCAGCATCGGCGCGACACCTCAGCGCTCAGCCTTCCTGTCGTCCTTTTTCACGCTGGTCGGCACCCACGGTCTCCACGTCACGTTTGGCACCATCTGGCTGGTCACGATGATGGTCCAGGTTTGGAAGTTCGGTCTCATCGAAGCCAACCAGCGACGGCTCAGCTGCCTATCCATGTTCTGGCACTTCCTCGACGTCATTTGGATTGGCGTGTTCACATTCGTCTACCTGTTGGGTGTGCTGCAATGAGCGAAACTCACCTCGATCAACTCAGCAAAAGCCCCGGCTCTGACCAGCACGACGGCCATGATGGCCACCACACGGGCATTCCCCATGGCACCTTCAAGGGGTACATGACCGGCTTCTTGCTGTCGGTGATCCTGACAGCGATCCCGTTCTACCTGGTGATGGAGATGCCGATCCCGGATGCGCAGCTGGTGGGCTTCACCGTTGTCGCCTTCGCAGTGGTGCAAATCCTCGTGCACATGGTCTTCTTCCTTCACCTGGATCCGCGTGCGGAGGGGGGCTGGATCATCCTGGCTCTCGTGTTCACGATCATCCTGGTGGTGATCGCGATCGCCGGGACGATGTGGGTGATGTATCACCTCAACGCCAACATGATGCCGGTCCACGATATGCCAGGATCGTGAGCAAACAGAGCGGCCGCACGGTGAAAACCGCACTGGCCGTTTTCATCACACTGTCCCTCGCAGTGGGCTTCACGTGGCTTGGCATCTGGCAGGTGCACCGTCTTGCCTGGAAGAACGACCTCATCGCGCGCATCGAAACCCGCATCCACGCGCCGCCCAGCCCTGTTCCCGGCCGTGCGGCGTGGGCAGGGCTTGAACCATCCGACATCGAGTACCGCCGCGTGACGGCAAACGGTGTATTTCTTGATGGCGAAGCGCTGGTCAAAGCTGTCACCAAGCTAGGCGGCGGCTTTTGGGTGATCGCCCCGTTTCAGATCGAGCCAGGCGTCATCGCTCTCGTCAATCGTGGCTTCATACCCAGCGAGGCTCGCGACGAGCGACGCGACGCGACGGGCACCACCATCACCGGCCTCATTCGCCTCACCGAACCGGAGGGCGGCTTCTTGCGCGCCAACGAGCCCGGCAATGATCGTTGGTTTTCGCGCGATGTGGACGCCATTGCGGAGCGAATGGGACTCGACATCAAAACGGTGGCGCCGTTTTTCCTCGATGCCGACGCCATTGCACCCCTATCTGACGGCTTTCCCGTCGGAGGGCTGACGGTTGTCCAATTTAAGAACAACCACCTCGTTTATCTGATCACGTGGTTTGCGCTGGCGCTGATGGCGCTTGGCGCAACGGTGCTCGTGGTGATGCACGCAAATGGCACCAATGACGAGGACGCACAGGAAGGCGCAGTGCAAAGACGATGAACTCGCCTCTGCCGCTTCGCTCGTTCAAAACGAGCGCTCGTTATCCACTGCCCCGCCCCTGCGGACGCCTTAACCCACCACCAGCTGCTTGAGCTGCAAGGTTTCGTGCTCGAGCTGAATCAAGCGTTGTGTGACCACGTCACCGATGGTGACCATGCCCAAGATACCGCTCTCATCGGCCACAGGCATGTGCCGGAAGTGCCCATCGATCATTCGCCGCTCAGCATCGACCAACCGTGTGTCGGGCCGGCAGGTCTGCACTTTGTGCGTCATCACCTGCTCGACCAAGTGCGGCAGGGTCTTGCCCGGAGCGACAGCCAACTTGCGAACAATGTCGCGCTCGGACAAAATCCCGACCAAGTGGCCGTTCGCGTCGGTCACGACCAGGGCGCCGATATTTTTCTCGCTCAGGATTTCAACAGCTTGGCCAAGGGTCGCTTGGGGCCGAATAGTCACCACCGAGCCGCCCTTGCGGCGCAGCACTTCACCCACGGTAGACTGATGTTCACTGGTATTTGACGCCACCGTTTGTGTGTACGTTTTGGTATCCTCTTTGTCCCGTCGGGGCACGGGCACAGTCGACAACACCATGGCGAGCTCCTTTCTTGAATTGGACGAGTCCAACATGTCACAGAGGATAGCGTCAATTCGTCGTGAGGGGAGTCACGAATTATTCCAATCGAACTCACACTGAGCCCGGCCATAGCCACGATTATTTTTGCCTTAGGGTGTATCTCCGGCGTGCAATATCGTCGGATCTGGAAGGCCGAAGGGCCGACCTGGCAGCTTTGGGTGAGCGGCGGCATCGCCGGCGCCGCCTTTCTCACCGTTGCATTTGTCCCCGTCGTTGCCAGTTAGGCGACGGTTCCGTCCTGGCTGAATTTAGCGGCGCGCGGACACTGCAGCCGGTCCCGAAGCGGACTGTTCGGATCCACCTCTTTTTTGCACACCACGCAGCGATCTGCGCCAGCAACGGCGTTCAGACCGCCGCAGCTCCCCTTGATCGTCCGGCCCTTAAAAATGACGCCAAGCGCCATCCCCATCACCAGGATCAGCAGAAAGCCAAATGCCAGAAAAAATGTAGCCAAGACGACAGCTCCTCTCAGACCTGGAGTTCAGC